>CALGOI010000425.1 GCA_937959065.1 uncultured Ignavibacteriota bacterium
TAGTAGCAGACAATCCATTCATCCCTGTAGATGATGATGGAATGCCAATAATCCCAATCGATGACGATTACGATTATAAAGCAGTGCAATTTTCATATGATGATCCTATAATACCAGTTGACGATGATACAATAATATTTCCTGTTCCCGTGCCAACATCAAATGCATAAACTAAACGGGATAAAAGAAGCAATACTGGGTTAAAATTGTACTAGCAATTGAAAAGAATAAATAAAGAATGAAAGCAATGAAAAACAGATTTATTATAACGGATGCGATTATTTTCCCCGGTACCGAAAAGCAGAAAGGCAAGTAGGTTATCCTGGAAAAAACCGGGTTTTGTTAAGATCATTTTTAAGCATAATTTAAGATAATATAATAATGACGCTTCATTTGCGTACATATAAGAATTTAACAGACAAGAAACTCTCGAGCTATTTGAAGGTTGGTGAAGTCGATGGTATAGTGATCTTAATGCAGTCACCCGGAAGCGACGAGTACAATTTTCCTAATTTCAGAGTGACTTATGGTGGTTCTAAAGCAATTTTTTCTATTGATGAACCGGCTTTGGTAAAAGGAAAACTCCCTATTGATGTGTCCATAAATATTTTAAAATGGGCGAAGGAAAACAGGGACGATCTCTATAAAAGCTGGAATAATTTGTTTTAATTTCTTTTTAAGATATTGTTTGTAAATGCATTCTATGGGGATAGAATATATAAAGTTTGAATTACAAAAAAAGTTTATTCATTCAAAGGTTGAAGAGAATCCAAAGTTCTTAATAAAGAGTTTTGCCAGATAAGTGAGGGTGAAATGTTATCATTTAACCTCCTAGAAAGCCCGAAGAGCAGTCTTCGGGCTTTTTTTATTTCTATAATTCAATATTCTCATTAATTTCCTTGTGAAATAATTTTGTTGCCTTTTGGATCGATTCGAAATATTTAATTTACCTCATTTAGCCGTTCTTATATTAACGGTTCTAATATCAATTCTGTTTGTTATAATTCCTAAAAAATTTAGAAATCCTTTTGTTAAGAATTCGATTTCAATTCTCCTGTTTTCTACGATAATATTTTCGACATTATTTGCTCTAATAGATAAATCAACAAATGGTTATTTATTTGCCCCAAATAATCTCCCAATGCACCTTTGTGATTGGGTAATGATTTTCGTATTAGTAACATTTATTACAAAAAGCCAGTTTTCATACGAGCTCACATACTTTTGGGGTTTAGGAGGTACACTTCAGGCTCTTCTGACACCTGATCTCACTATAAATTATCCTTCCTGGAGTTTTATTCTTTTTTTTATAAATCATGCTGCCATTATTATTAGTATAATATATTTTACATTTGTTTTTAGATTACGTCCATATCCGGTATCTATTAAAAGAGTATTTGTATGGGCTCAAATATATTTTGTTAGTGCATTTATTACAAATCTTATTTTTAATACAAATTATGGATTCCTGATGGAAAAACCGGGGCAGGGGAGTTTGCTGGATTTCCTGGGACCCTGGCCTTTTTATTTGATATCTCTTGAAATCATGGCTCTGCTTTCTTTCATTATATACTATTTACCCTTTTATATTAAAGATAAAATTTCAAAAAAACTTTAAAAACCTTCTGCAAAAGTTAAACTTGCCGTAATAATAATAGTCAAATAATAAATAACTAAAATGAAAATATTCTCATTACTGCTTATTATTGGAGCTTTACTAATTTCCTCATGTAATAGTGAACAGCCGGTAGAACCTCAAATTCAGGAAGATATTCTGGGTTTATGGGAACTTCACGCCCAAACCGGAACTGCAGCTGATATTTGTGACGGACAATTAGGTGAATTGGCTCAATTCAGTGCCAATGGCCAGGCCTACTTTCAATGCCCGGGAGCTGATATTTATTATGCATCATATACTGCAGTAGATAATGTTCTGACATTTACTGATACCGGACTACAATATAATATTAGTCTGCCGAATGATACAAATATGATATTAACTGCTATTGGTATAGACAGGATCTTGACTTATTCGAGAAATCTTATTTATCAGAATTGATTAAACCTTTTTTATTAATAGATGTCAAAATTTTAGAATATTTAACAAACGTTAAAAAATAAATCTAAAATGATGAAGAAATTATTTTTAAGTATGGCATTGCTATTAATTTTTACAGTAGGTACTTCAATTGCACAAGATAAAAAAGGAGATAGAAAAAATCTGGATCCAACCGAGAAAGCTACAAAAGTTGCTGATAAAATGAAGCAAAATCTAAATCTTACTGATTCTCAATATAAATCTGTGTATAACATTTTTTACAATCATTTTTCAGAAATGAAATCTCTTAAAGATCAATATGGAAAAGATTCCGATGAATTAAAAAGTACCAGAAAACAAAAGCGGGAGGAATTGAAGAAAGAGCTTTCTGGTGTTTTAACTTCCGATCAGATACAGAAAATGGAAGAAAACCGTAAAAAACACAAAGGAAAACGAAACGAAAAAAATAAAGATAGAGATGATACTCGCCAAAAGAAAAATGATAGCAATTAATTTGTAGTATCCTTCATAATTGACCTCCTTAGCCCTCAATTTTATTGAGGGCTAATTTATGTTTATAATTTCTTAATACTACCAATAACTTAAAATAAATTATTAATAATAATGCATATGGTAGTTTACAATTTCTTAATATAAACTTAACATTAAGAATATTCCTTCTCCATATATTGGTAACATCTATAAAGCAAATTGAACTCAATGAAAAAGTTTATTCCAATAATTATGAGTTTGTTATTGATTGCCGGATGTGGCAAACAGGAAAACAAGATGTTAAATAAAGGTAATGAAAAAGGAACAACAGGAGAGCAGATCAATGGAGCGGGGGCGACATTTCCTTTTCCTATTTATTCAAAATGGTTTAGTGAATATGGTAAAGTAAATCCCGATGCCAAAATTAACTACCAGTCAATTGGAAGTGGTGGCGGTATAAAACAGTTAACTGAAGGTACTGTTGATTTTGGTGCAACTGATAGCCCAATGAAGGAAGAAGAAATGAAAACTGCTGAAGAAAAGAACGGATCAAAAGTGATACACATACCCACTGTTATTGGTTCTGTAGTTCTTGCTTATAATGTTCCTGGGATTGATAAAAATATAAATCTGACACCCGAAGCAATATCGGGAATATTCCTTGGGAAAATAAAGAAGTGGAACGATCCGATAATTGCCGAATCAAATCCTGACATCACTTTACCTGATGCGGATATAATTGTTTGCCACAGAACTGACGGAAGCGGAACCACTTTTGTATTCACTGACTATCTTTCAAAAGTAAGTGACGAGTGGAAAAACGGTCCGGGTACAGGAAAAGATGTGAAGTTTCCTGTCGGGCAGGGAGGAAAAGGAAATGAAGGTGTTACCGGATTAGTTAAGCAGCTGGAAAATTCGATTGGTTATGTCGAATATGTATATGCAGCTCAAAACGATCTCAACTTTGCAAATGTAAAAAATCAAAATGGAGAATTTGTTGCTCCATCACTGGAATCTCTCAGCAAAGCAGCAGCCGGTGCAATAACCGAAATGCCTGATGATATGAGACAGTCTATAACAAATCCTGCCGGCGAAGGTGCTTATCCTATAAGCAGCTATACTTATATAATACTTTTTGAAAATCAAAAGAATGAATTCAAAGGAAAGACATTGAAAGCATTCTTACAATGGGCTTTGACAGACGGAACACCTTATGCCAAGGAACTTGGCTACGCTCCGCTTCCAGATGAAGTTAGACAGAAAGCAATGGAAAAAATAAATTTATTGAAATATGACGGTAATCCATTGTAAGGAATTATCTTATTTGATAATTTTAGTGTAATCAAAAAATATTAAAATCCTTTTCTTATTTCTTCCGGTAAGGAAAATACTAAAGAAATTAAAAGCAAAAAGAAGCTCTCGGATTTCCTATTTGAAAACATGACGCTTCTTTTTGCTTTAGTCATCATTGCATTACTCTTCTACATGATATATGAAATGTTCATATATTCAGAGGAGTCGAGGCATGCATTTGGTTTTGATTTCATATTCTCAAAAAACTGGGAACCGAATAAAGATGATTTTGGTGCTCTTACTTTTATTTATGGAACAATCGTTTCCTCCCTTATTGCTTTAGCGATCGCATTACCTGTAAGTCTGGGTATTGCAATTTTTTTATCAGAACTTGCCCCTAATATAATTCGAACCTCATTTAGTTTTTTAATAGAAATCCTTGCTGCTATACCAAGTATTGTTTATGGATTCTGGGGTATATTTGTATTTGCGCCATTTATGCGTGAATCATTACAGCCATTTTTGCAGGACTATCTCGGGTTTATACCATTTTTTCAGGGGACTCCGTATGGTACAGGAATGCTTACAGCCGGTATAATCCTTGCAATAATGATTACACCAACCATTTCAGCTATTTCCCGTGATGTATTAAAAGCAATTCCCGCATCACAAAGAGAAGCAGCATACGGATTAGGAGCTACCAAATGGGAAGCAATCAGAATGGCATTACTGAATGCAAGAAGCGGCATTCTTGGAGGAACTGTATTAGGTTTTGGAAGAGCAGTTGGGGAAACTATGGCGGTTACAATGGTCATAGGGAACAGGGCAGAGATTAATATTTCATGGTTTGAGCCTGCATATTCAATGGCTTCGGTAATAGCAAATGAATTTGCTGAAGCATCTTCTCAATTGCACATAGCATCTTTGATCGAGGTTGGGTTAATTCTTTTTGGAGTAACATTTATTATTAATTCATTTGCTAGGTTATTAATAATGGGTGTAACAAGGAAAACCGAAGGAAAGTAATGACAGCAGAAGAAATTTACAAAAATGAATCTTACCTAGTCAGGAGAAAGATAAAAAACAGAGTGATGCTGTCTCTTTGTTATCTGGCTGCAATACTTGCTGTCGTGCCGCTTATATATATTTTCTTTTATACAACTGCACAGGGTTTCAGTGCATTGAATGTGGATTTCTTTACCAAACTCCCAGCCCCGGTAGGTGAGGAGGGGGGTGGTATGGCAAATGCAATAGTTGGAACACTTTTACTTGTTTCAATTGGGTCTGCTGTAGGAATTCCAGTTGGGGTATTAGCCGGAATTTATGTTTCAGAGTATTCCAATAGTATATTATCCAATATTGTTAAATTCGTTACGGATGTACTTAGTGGTGTACCTTCAATTATCATAGGGATTTTTGCTTATGGTGTAATAGTCATTCCAATGGGAAATTTTTCAGCTTATGCCGGTGGATTTGCGCTTGGAATACTAATGATACCAACAATTACAAGGACAACAGAGGAGATGTTGAAACTTGTTCCTCATACGCTGCGGGAGGCCTCACTGGCACTTGGTGTTTCAAGATGGAAGACAACAATTCGTGTAGTCTTGAAGACAGCGTCTGCCGGTATTATCACAGGTATTTTATTGGCTATTGCCAGGGCGGCCGGTGAAACTGCCCCGTTATTGTTTACTGCTTTCGGAAATAGATTCTGGTCAGATTCCCTAGACCAACCAATAGCGTCACTTCCGGTTCAGATATTTACTTACGCAATCTCACCTTATAAAGACTGGCATGAACAGGCCTGGGCAGGTGCATTTGTTTTAATATTCGTTGTTTTTATTGTTAACTTATTGGTAAGGCTTGTGACCAGAAACAAATTTAGACCTAACTAACAATGACGGAAGTACAGGAAAATACTATTAACGAAGAAGTAATTGAAATTGGCCAAAAGGAGCTTTCCAAAAACGCTATCATCACCAATAATCTTACTGTATCTTTTAGCGGGCGTCCGGCAATAAAAAACATCAACTTGAAAATTAAGAGGGGTACAGTAACTGCCATTATTGGTCCGTCCGGCTGCGGGAAATCGACTTTTTTAAGAGCTTTGAATTATATGCATGAACTCACACCAAAATCTGAAGTTACCGGTGAAATAATTATACTTGGTAAAGATATTCGTCAGTATGAGATGACCGATTTACGAAAGAAAGTAGGAATGGTATTTCAGAAAGCAAATCCTTTCCCTACGATGTCTATTTATGACAACGTAATTTCCGGTTTGATTTTTAATAAGAGATATAAAAGAAATTATCTTGATGAGAAAGTTCAAAAGTGCCTTGAACAAGCCGGACTCTGGTCTGAAGTTAAGAACCGTTTAAACGATTCGGCTATGAGTCTTTCCGGGGGACAGCAACA
The DNA here is from genome assembly GCA_937959065.1 of uncultured Ignavibacteriota bacterium. Lineage (GTDB taxonomy): Bacteria > Bacteroidota > Ignavibacteria > Tepidaquicellales > Tepidaquicellaceae > JAEYVS01. The sequence goes on from CALGOI010000425.1 coordinate 6,242, forward strand.
GAGACTTTGTATAGCAAGAACGATAGCTGTTAACCCTGAAATAATTTTGATGGATGAAAATACAAGCGCTCTTGATCCAATGTCTACACTTAAGGTTGAGGAGCTAATATACAATCTCAAATCGAATTATACAATCGTTATAGTTACACATAACATGCAGCAGGCTGCACGTGTCAGCGATAATACTGCATTCTTTTTCCTGGGCGATCTAATTGAGTATTCTAAAACTCAAAAAGTCTTCACCAATCCGGACGAAAAATTAACAGAAGAATACGTTACCGGAAAATTCGGTTGATTCTTTTTCCAAAGTTATTTCCGTTCCATATTTGTTGAAACAACTCTACATTGAACTACTTTCAAAAATACAGGTAACATTTATATTATTTATATATAACAATTACATAATATGTAAATGTATGCAATAACAATTACAGATTATATATATTTACAATAATGTAATAATTGCATAACAATATCTTAACAGATATATAATAATTTAGTTAAAATTTTATAACCTACATAATAATTATGAAAAATTTTACCTCATTTATATTTGTAATTACAATGGTATTTGTGCTAACGTTGAGTGTTAATGGACAGGATAGGGATGTACATGTATCAGGAGTTGTTTTTGGAGACTATTTTTACAAAGTTGACGGTGATTCATCAGGTTCCGGTAACCAATACTCAAATCTCAAAAAGGATGATCAGGGATTTGATTTCAGAAGAATGTATCTAACATTCAAGAAGAATATTAGCGATGATTTTTCAGCTAACGTCACTCTGGAAGGCAATAGCGGTATTACTACAAATGGCAGATATGGATTATTTTTTAAAGTAATCCAGCTTACCTGGAATAATCTAATCCCGATGGGTAAGATAAATCTAGGTTTAATTTCACCTCAAACATTTGATATAGAGCAAGATATCTGGAGTTACCGTTCGATAGAAAAAACAGTTGGCGATTACAGAGGATTTGGAAATTCAACTGATGTTGGATTATCCATAATGGGAGATTTTGATAAAAAAGGTATGTTCCATTACTTTGCGATGTTTGGCGGAGGAACCGGGCAAAAACCTGTTTTCAGCAAGAAGAAAAAGTTTTACGGACAGTTATCAGCTAATCCGACAAAGGGTTTAACGATAGCGGCATATGGGGATTATGAAACAACCGGAGAAGGAAGTAAAAACACGACAATGAAGGGAACTGCCGGGTACAATTCGTCATATTTTAATATAGGTGCATCTGTTTACCAGCTTATCCGTAGTACTTCGGGTATTACAACGGATGTAAAGCCTTTTTCTTTCTCAATATTTGCATGGGCGCCTTTAACGACATCAAAAGATCTTTCGGTAAATGCCTTTGCAAGGTTCGATATGTATGATCCTGATACAGAGAATACTACAAGCGGATTTAAACAGAATTTCATAACCGCAGGACTTGATTTCATGCCGGTTAAGAATATTCACTTTATGCCAAATGTGTGGGTTAATACATACTCGGACAAGAGTTCAGCTAATATCGACAGGCCATCGGATGTTGTAGCAAGGATGACGTTTTATTATAAGTATGAATAATGTTTAATCCTTGCCGTTTTTATTGATTTATAACTCAGCTACTTATTCCATTAAGAGGTTATATACATATATAACCTCTTTTAACATTTCATCTCCCTATTCCTGCATCTTATTTTGTTTAAATTTTTTACCTCTACTTCTTTATTCACATAATCAAAAATGCCTTTTCAAAAAATCCACACCTACATAAACAGGAGGATTTTCCAAACAAGCTTTTGTTTAATAGTTTAAGTAACTGAGAGGGAACGCAGTAGCTGGCTAAGTTGTTTTAATGTATTACACTTATCCTAATATTGTGATTTTGGAACAATCTTTTTAGGATAGTGTTTTAACCATATAATATTTATCTTATATGATAGTTTATCTAAATGGTAACTACTATGGAAGAAAACAACTTAGACCAAAATACTGAAGAGTTTTCGCAAGAGTCATTGAAAAAAGACCTGGGTTATTTTGAGCTTGGTGATCAGGATGAAACAGATCAATCTTATCATCAACCCGGTGAAAAAAAACTTTTATCGTTGTTTTTTCCGGGAATACTTGTATTGTTCCTTTTAACCGGATTTACGGGAGGTGGGAATAATCATAATATTCCGGATAAAACGGACGGATTTGTTGAGACAGGTTTAGATGATTCATTGAGTAAGATGAATAAAATGAGTATGATAAGCGTTTCGGATCTCAGGAAACCTGTAATGGATACAGTATATACAGATAAAGATGTTTGGTTTGAGCTAAGGGTAAATGAGCAACATGTTTATCAGCACTGGAGAGACGGCAGGGTGGTTAAATTTCCAGTATCCTCCGGAAATAAGTACATATCAAAGAGTGTAGAGGCACGTCCCGGGTTATTTGCGATATTTTACAGAAATCCCCACCACAAATCGACTCAATTCGATGATGCTTCGCTTTATCATTTTCAGACGTTTAACCAGGGGATCGGTTTTCATTCCTTAAACGGAACAGGTTATTACACTCATGTAGGAGTGAGACCGTCATCACACGGCTGCATAAGGATGAAGCATAAAGACGCTGAGCAAATGTTTAATGATGCAGAAATGGGTACGCTTGTGCTGGTACATTACGGTAAGTTTGCCAGGACGGTTGGATTTGCACCAAAGGATTTTAAGAACAACATGGAATATACAAAAGAAGAGCAAAAGAAAATGCTTGCTCAGAATTTGCTTAATGTACTAAATGGAAATTATTATACAGCAGATCGAGAATTTTTTGTTGTAGATCCTAAAGTGATTCCTATGTCAGGAATCTATGTGGGATATGACAAGAAGCTTCCCAAGACACAAAAGCTTCCAACAAGACTATACATGTTTATTATTCAGTCGGATAAATTGAAAATGAAAAACAATTATGACAATTATTGGGATGAAAAAGAAGCAAACAGTGATTTTAAATTAGTTTCAAATATTAAGAAGGGAAAAGATACTTCTGAATTGACAATTAACTCTGAAGAAGAATTAGTTAAGAAATATTTTAATAACCCGATCGGAATTTTGCCTTATTATCCTCCTACAAAGAGGACATCAACAGTAAATTATTCATCATCGAATTCATCATCCGAGAGTTCATCGACCAGTTCGAGTACAAATACGGCTCCGAGCAGTCCTAACTCCGGAGAGTAAAAAACAAAAAAATTATATGACAAAATTAGTAGCATTGTATAAAACACCGGCTGATACAGAAATTTTTGATAAACATTATTTTGAATCCCATATGCCCTTAGTTGAGAAGATGCCCGGATTAAGAAAAGCAGAAGTAACAAAGCTGAAAGGATTGGGCAGTGAAAGTAAATTTTACATGATGGCAGAGATGTATTTTGACGACATAGATTCATTAAACGAATCAATGGCATCTTCGGAGGGAAAAGCAGCTGCATCGAATCTAATGGGATTTGCCAAAGATTATGTTGTAATGATGATAGGCGAGGAAAAAGCCTCTAATTAATGTAAAATTAACACAAAAGATATATAAAATTTCCGAATTTTTTCTTATATTGGTATAGATTTGACGGAACTAAACAGAAATTCAGGAGTTTAAGTTATAAAACCACAAAAGTTTACAAACTTTAAGGAGGCACAAATGTCCGACGAAACTACAAATAATCATGCTGAAACTCCCGAAGAGATAATGGGAATAACAGATGACAATAGTCTTATTGGGAAAGAAGGCTATTTTAAGTCATTCAAGTATGGTGCTCCGGAGTTGCAGGCATTGTATAAGAAGTATTTTTCAAGGGGATTGATCATAGCCATTATATTACACGCAATATTTATCGGCGGTTATGCTCTATCGATCTATATTGAAAACTTAAATGCAGAAGAGCAGTCAGAAGACGAAGTTGTATCAAGGATAATCAAACTTGAGGATCTCGATGTACCACCTCCGGCAACTGAAGATGAAATAATTCCTGAAGATTTTGAAGTTCCGGAAACAATAATTCCGTTAAAAGACCTTGAAGCACTTATCCCTGAGCCGGTAGCAAAGCAGGAAGCAGAGATATTAACAACAAAAACACAGGAAAAACTTGAAGAGATCAAGGCACCTGTTTCATCTGAAGGTAGTGAAAATGCACCGAATATAAATTACACAGGAAAGATCGAGCTAAGTGAAAAGAAAATTGAAACTAAGATCGAGAAAAAGGAAGAACAGAAACCTGTCAAAGATACATATCAACAATTTGAGGTAGAAGTAGCACCTAAGCCGGTAAATCTTGGTTCAGTAAGAGGATCAATGAACTATCCGGAGATTGCAAGGTCAAACGGTACAGAAGGCAGAGTAACAGCAAAAGTACTTGTTGGTTCAGACGGATCAGTTGTGAAGGTAGGAAGCTTAAGCGGTCCTTCAGTATTCCATGATGAAGTTAGAAGCAAAGTTGGTAATTTACAATTTACACCGGCTCTTCAAAATGGAAAGCCTGTAAAATGCTGGGTTAGTGTACCATTTAATTTTAAGCTATCCAGCGGATTTAAGAAACAACAGGAAGAGGAAGAAGGTAACGACGAGTAAAACAAATTTAGTTCTGTAAAAAAGTTTATAAGATGTCCCCGACACTAATAATCAACTATTTTGCCTCAATATTTATTTTCTTAGTCGGATTGTTTTTAGTGTCGGGGATTTTCCCATCAAGTATCGATTCTTATTCCAGAATAGCATTTGGAATAGTCTTTTTAGCCTATGGTATTTACAGATTTGTTACGATCCAATCGAAGAGAAAAATTCAGAAACAGGAGGAGATGAGGGAGAAGATGAGAGAAGAAAGAGAGAAATTATTTAAAAATGTTAAATAGCATTCGAATTTTTGCCTACATACTTCCCACAATCTTAATCATTACAATAATTAATTTACAGGGTTGTGATTTTAGCGATATCAAGCCAAAATCGACTACAGGCGACCTCAAGGTAGTTGCTGATGAAAATATAAAGCAGCTTATGATAGCTGAGGAGAAGGAATTCGAGCGTTTAAATCCGGAGGCAAATATTGAATATCAGTTTATGGCCACCAGAGAAGTAACAGCAGCTCTAATCAATGGAGATGTAAGTGTGGCAGTAGTTGTGGGAGGATTGACAGAGGAAGAGTTTAACATCGCAAACGAGCATAATGTAAAAATCGATTCATTCGCAATAGCTGTAGATGGAGTTGGATTTATAGTAAATCCTGAAAATCCCATAGAACGGGTTACTTCAGAAGACCTAAAAAAGATATTTACGGGCAAAGTTAATCAGTGGAGCCAGGTAAAAACTCAGGATGAAGAACAGAATACTCAGATAATGAGCAAGATGACCGGAAAAAATTCATCAATTAAAATATTTGTTCCAAATTTAAGATCAGATTTTTATACATATATAAGAGATACTTTATTAAATGGTGAGGATTATTCATCAAGAGTAATAATATGTAAAACAGGAGGCGAGATAGTAGATTCCGTACGTAAATATGAGAATGCAATTGGCATATCAAATCTTGGGTGGCTTGGTACAGGTAACCAGGATATACTGGATTCAACAGTAAAACCATTAAGAGTTTCCAGGATATTCCCTAATGGATTCCAGGATGATTTCAGACAGTTTCACCAGGGATTGGTATTTAACAGTGAATATTCATTCAGACGTGTAGTTTATGCATTTAGCACTGAGCAGGGGATTAAATTATCGACAGGATTTATTACATTTTTAACGAACAAAGATGGGCAAAAAGTAGTATTAAAAGAAGGTATGGTTCCCGTAACACAACCGGTAAGAACAGTACAGATAAATTAAATATTAAGGTATAAAAAATGAAAAACTTAGCAAAAATTCTAATTACTCTTACATTCCTGATTTCTCTTCAGGCAGGCGCTTATGCACAGGTGGACAGGGCAATAGACGCCGCAAAACGCGGTGATTATTTAACTGCTCTAAACATTTTCAAATCTTCAGGAAAGATAGATAACGATTATGAAGAGAACTATTGGTATGGAAGGACTTTATTTGAAACAGGGTCAATAGAAGAAGCAGAAAAGTATTACAAGATAGCTTTAAAAGATGATGATGAGGGCTGGGAAGCACTTAAGGGAATGGGTGATCTGCTTAGTTATCAAAAGAAATATGATGACGCAAACAGCTATTACAAAAGAGCAGCTAAAGAAAATGATGAAAACATTTCTATTCTCATAGCCCAGGGAAGAAACCTTTCTAAGGCGGGTAAACTCGAAGACGCAGTGGTTGTTTTAACCAGGGCTACAACGATAAGTACAAATAATGCTGATGTTTATGCGGGCCTTGGTGACGCTTATTTTTATGGCGGTGCTACCCCGGCAGCAATTGAGAATTATAAGAAATCCTTACAGATAAAAAATAATGCAGCAGCTCATTTTGGTTTAGGTAATGTTTATTTCAAACAAAGAAAATTTCAGGATGCATTAGAGGAGTTTCAGGCAGCAGTAGCAGCCGACGCAAATTTTGCGGATGCATATCTTGAATTAGGAAGATTATTGTATTACAATGAGGACTATACAGCCGCTTTGAACGCAATGGAAAAGTATAATGAATTGAGACCAGGTGACCTTTATGGTCTATCATACAAGGGTAAGATACTTTACGCTATGGATAATCTAACAGAAGCAGACAAAATCCTTGACGAAGTTTTAGCGATAGATCCAAAGAATGAGACTGCCTTCAAATATAAAGGTTACATAGCGAGCAAGAATAAGAATTTCGATAAAGCAATTGAATTTTTTCAGAAAGTACCGGATGATTATTATGAATCTGACGATTATATTATTTATGCAGAAACATATGAAAAAATGGGTGATTTTCAAAAGGCTTATGACATTTTTGCAAAAGGTATAACAAAAGATCCGGAAGATTATGACGTATATTATGAATGGGGTGAAGCTCAGTTTAATAATAAGGAGTATGATGCAGCAATAGTTTCATTCGATAAAGCAATTGAGCTGGGATATAATAACGCTTATATATATAAGGGGTTAAGCTATTTTAATCAAAATAAATACCCGGAGGCTATCACAGCATTTGATAAAGCTGCAGAAATATTTGGAGACAGCTATTCCATTATTTATTTACTTAGAGCAAAGTCAAAGTATGCAACGGGTGATAAAGATGGAGCAATAGCAGATTATCAGAAAGTACTTGAGATCGAGCCTGATAACCAGGATGCACAGAACGACCTGAAATTTTTGCAAGGTGAGGGAGATACATCAGAGTCAACAGAAGGGTAAGCTGCTGATAATGCAGGTTATCCCATTATTCATTTAATATTAGTTAATAAATATATAACTTATGCGATTATATAACTTATAATCGCATTTTTATTTCATGGAAGATACCCTTAAATATATAGACAGTAATGAAGACAATTTTTTAGCAGAATTGCAGGAATTTTTAAAAATTCCTTCAATTAGTACAAATCCTGAAAATAAGGAAGACGTTAAAAGGGCTGCAGAATTTGTTAAAGAAAAAATGCAGAATGCAGGTCTTGAAAATGTTGAAATATTTGAAACAAAAGGGCATCCGGTTGTTTATGGGGATTGGCTTCATGCCGGCGATGACTCATTAACATTATTAGTTTATGGACATTATGATGTACAGCCTGTAGACCCGCTTGAATTGTGGACGGATCCGCCATTTGAACCTACTATCAAAGGTGATAAGATTTATGCACGGGGAGCAACAGATGACAAAGGTCAGTTTTTTATTCATATAAAGAGTATTGAATCAGTCTTGAAGACTATAGGTAAATTACCTGTAAATGTAAAAGTTATATCAGAAGGTGAAGAAGAAATTGGCAGTGAGCATTTGGATGGATTTATAAAAGAAAACCTCGATAAATTGAGGTGCGATTATGTGGTAGTTTCCGATACTTCTATGCATAGTATTGAACATCCCTCCATTTGTTACGGATTGAGAGGTTTATGCTATATGGAGATAAATCTGACCGGACCAAACAGGGATCTTCATTCAGGGAGTTTTGGGGGTGCTGTAGATAATCCTATTAACGCACTGGCACATATAATATCCAAGTTAAAAGATGAGAATGGGAAGATTTTGATACCCGGATTTTATGATGATGTCAGGGAGTTAACTCCACAAGAGAGGGAAGAGTACGCTAAAATTCCATTTGATGAAGATGAGTACAAAAAAGATCTTGGTGTAGATGAATTATTCGGCGAGGATGGTTATTCCACACCGGAGAGGGACTCAGGAAGGCCAACACTTGATGCGAACGGAATCTGGGGCGGATTTCAGGGTGAAGGTGCAAAAACTGTACTTCCATCAAAAGCCGGCGCTAAAATATCGATGCGATTGGTACCGGACCAGGACCCAAAGCAGATAGAGAAACTATTTACCGATTATGTAAAGAGTATTACTCCAAGAACAATGAAAGTGGAAGTAAAATCAATGCATCATGCAAAGCCTGCCATCACTCCTATAGATACAGAAGCAATGAAAGCAGCGGTAAGAGCAATGGGAAAAGCATTTGGAAAAGACCCAATATTCATGAGAGAAGGAGGTTCCATACCTGTTGTGGAGACATTCCAGACTTTATTAGGAGCTCCCACTATTTTATTGGGGTTTGGTTTGCCAACGGAAAACACTCATTCACCGAATGAGAATTTTGACATAAGAAATTTTTACAATGGAATAAAAACCATTGCATATTATTATGATGAATTATCAAAAATAAATAATAATCATGGCTAAAGTAAAATCATCGAATTTACAAAAGCTGAAAAGCAGGAAATCCAAAAAGGAAGAACATCTTCATCTGTCACTAAACAATACCAATTACACTATAATTGGACTTGGAATAGTGGTTATTATTATCGGTTATTTCCTTATGGGTTCCGATAGAACAGTTGACGGTTTCATGGCCACAGTATTGTCACCATTATTGCTATTATTGGGATATTGTGTGATAGTACCATTCGGAATACTTTATGGAGGTAAATTTAAGCTCAATTCCGTAAGTAAGTCAACATTGCTTACAGATACAGAAGCTGAAGAAGAGGTGAATGAAGAGGAAGTATCCAATATTAAGACATCATCCAATATTAAGACATCTTAGAACTTAATATTGATAATTTATGTTTTAGTATATTGAGTTTAAGTTCTTTGTATATATAAGCGTTAGCAAAAATAGTATCATCAATTTTAGACTATGGGAATGCAACGGTTTCGACGGGGTGAAAGAGGATTAAAACTGCATGCTGTGTTCACCGCAGACACATTAAACGGCGGTACAACAATTAATTGGCGATAATAACAATTACGCTTTAGCTGCTTAATTAAATAAACAGCTTCATCTTGCACATGTCTCTGCTTACCGGATAGTGTAAGGTGTCAAAACAGGTAGGCTGGCTTAAGTAAGTGTCCGGTAGCTTAAGTGAGATTAACGGACTGGCAATGTGGCGGCTTGTCTGCCGGGCAAAGCATTGTAAGATCAAAATGGCAGACTATTCATGTAGAGGTTTTAATTGGCTTCACTTCGGACCCGAGTTCGACTCTCGGCATTTCCACTAGGAATTTAGTAGTTCAACGAACGCCCGGTGCACTTCATCGGGCGTTATTGTTTTAAGGGAGTCAGGATCATCAGAGATCAGAATTTTCTGTTTTTTTGACAGAGGGGCAAATCTTTCAATATTCCATTCCACATTATTCATCAGGTCAATTACCGGTATATTGAAAGCAGAAGCCATATGTATTGCAGAGGTATCGGGCGATATAACAGCATCTGATATTCTGATAAACTCTGCCATTTTAAGGTATGATAAATTTTCCAACCAGAAAATATTCCCGGAAAGCTGATTTTTTAATTCAAATATTTCATTCGGATTCACTCCGTATGTGTTTATAATAAGGTTATAATCTTTAACCACTCTTTTAATAAATTCTAACCAATTATCTTCTCCCCACAATCTTGCAGGCATTCCTGCCGCAAGATTGATAAATATGAACTTCCCATTAGATATTGTAAATAAACCGGATACATCATTTTTAATATACTCAGGTATGACAATATCAGGAAATCGGGAATCAGGTATAAAATCTGATTTTAAGGCATTTATTGGCGACAAATTGATATCGACAGCATGATTGCCATAATTTAGATTTGTTAGGTCAATATCGAAAACGGGTTTAGGTTCCCCGTGGTTGAATCCCAGTGACAATTCAGGTTTCGCGTAGTTAAGTAAAAAAGTAGAAGTAGAGGATTTTTCTTTTTTGGGATCGATCCAGATATCGTATTTTTTATTTTTAAGGTCAAAAAGTAATCTGAAAGTTTTAAGTGAGCTTTTTTTGTAAATGAGTACTTTATCGACGGCCGGATGGTTTTCGGCTAATTCTGAATTGCGTTCGCTTGCAAGGACTGTCAGATGTGAATTCGGGTAAAGGCGTTTAAGATTTCTAAACAGGGGAGTAGTAAGGATCATATCCCCGAGTTTACCGATCTGCACGACTAGGATCTTAAGAGCATGATTATAGTCCGGTATGTCAGCCATATCCGAATCTTAAGATTTATCTTCTTTTAGGCTTATTCCTGCTTTGTTGAATTTTACGAACTTCTTCAGCATCAGGAAGCTTAGGTAAATTAGCTTTTATCTTGTCCATATACTTACTCATAAAGCCGGGTTTTTTATCCTTTGGATCCTCTTCTTTGCCGAATTTATTCTTGTACATTTGCTGAAGAATAGATAACAGGTTAAATGTAAAGTAATACAGGTTAAGACCGGACGGGAAGCTAAAGAATAATAGTGTAAGCATCACGGGCAGTATGTATACCATAGCTTTCTGCTTGGGATCGGTCATTGTCATCTTTTGCTGGATGAACATTGTAATACCCATAAGCAATGCAACACCGGATACCTGATCTATTCCAAACAATGGTATCTTAAATGGCAAAGTGAAAATAACATCAGGAGCCGCCAGGTCATTTATCCATAGAATGAACGGCTGCTGTCTAAGTTCGATCGTGGATTGGAAAACACCGAATAAAGCGTAAAGAATAGGGAGCTGCAGAAGCATAGGGAGGCATCCACCAGCGGGATTGATCTTTTCCTCCTTGTAAAGCTTCATTATCTCCTCATTCTGCTTCATCGGGTTATCTTTATACTTCTCACGAATAGCCTGCATCTTTGGGCTAAGCTGACCCATTTTTTTCATGGACTCCATCTGTTTCTTTGTCAGCGGATTCAGTAGAATCTTCATAAACAAAGCAAACACGATGATTACCAGGCCATAGTTGGGAATGAATGAATGCAGAAAGGTAAAAATCGGAAGAATAAAATATTGCGCAATCGGTCTAACCATAAAGTCAAGAGCGAACCTCATAGTCAGCTGAAGGTCTCTATCGTAAGACTTAAGTATCTGGTAATCGAGTGGTGTAAGAAGTACAATGAACTCAACTTTCTCGTGTTCATCGTTTTTTACATCCATTTTAACTGCTATGGAATAAAGTTCACGCATACCCTCGTCAGGGAGCGGAATCTTCGTACCGGAAAGGTATGACCCATCACCTTTTCTACCGTCAGGACCATTAGGTATCAGGAATACTCCAAAATATTTATTTCTTGAGCTAACATAATCAGTTGTTGTATTTAGATCTTCAGTTACAACCTGGTCAAAATCTGAAGCATCAAGTGTGACCAGTTCACCGCCTGTATATGCAAATGCCTCTTCGTATGAAGCTTCATCGTCGCTTCTATATTCTGTTAAGTTAAGCGAGGAGCCCCATACCACCTGGTATTTAGAACCGGTTAGAAATTCATCTGAATTGAAAAGTTCGTATGTTACATCAAATTCATACGAATCTTTCTTGAAAGTATAGGTTTTTACAATCTTTTGGGAGCTGTCGGAGTTGATATAAAGTTCGTACTTAAGCTGGAAATTTTCATTATCCTGAATATTTACAGTTTGCCATTCAGTATAATCGCTGTTGAAAACAAGGTCTCTTGTATTTATAGATCTTCCTTCTTTTGAAGTGAAGAGCATGTGAAGTTCTTTACCGGCTTCCCAGTCAACGAGCTGAACAGGTTTATCATCCCAGGTTTCAAATTCCTTCATAGTGTACTTACGGATCGTACCACCATGGTTAGTAAATTCCATGATAGCGAGGGAATTCTCAACTGTTATGATTTTTTCCTTACCGGTTCCGGTTTTTTCAGCGTATTCAGTAGAATTTTGATAGAAAGCGTTTCCATAGGTCTTCTTCAGATCTGCATACATGTTTAACGAATCAGCTGTCTGAGTCGTATCTGTTCCGGTAATTTGCTTGGTTGTATCGGGAGTTTGTTCTTCTGTTGTTTTTCCGGTTGTATCCAGTGGTTGGGTTGTTGTATCGATTTTTTTATCGATTTCCGGATTTTGATTCTGGATTGAGCTGGACCAGTATAACCAGATCATTAAAATTACAGCTATAAGTACAAATCCCAGTATTGACCTTTTATCCATTAACTACTGTTCTTTCGTTTGATGTTTGATGATTGTGATTGTGTTTACACGGGACAGGATCGAAACCACCCTCGAAGAAGGGATTACATTTTAATATTCTTATCGTACCGAGATAAAATCCAACAAAAAATCCTCTCTCCTTTAATGCCTGAACAAAGTACTCCGAGCATGAAGGATAGAACCTGCATGAATTTGGCAATAGGGGAGAGATTAATTTTTGATAAATGCGGATGAAAAAAATAATAATGTGTGTCATTAGTGAATGTTTCCGGTGTTCTTTACGATTTTCTCGAGAAGGATCCTCATCTCGTTCTTTAAGTCGTCAAAATCGATATCCTTTTCTTTAAGCTTTTCTATACCGTTTGCAGAAAAGGAAAGTATAACATTTAAATTGCCTGTCGTGACGCGGTTAAAAAAAAATCCTGGTTTAATCGGTATGCTTCCCTCATTAGACGTTTTCCATAATTACGCATGGTGGCTTTACGTATCTTCTTTTTGGAAATAATAAAGCCCACCTTTATCTTTTCAATAAGCGGGCTTTCAAAATCATTGTCTGAATCCTGTAATTTATCGGTATTCAGATAAGCTAATAACAGGTCGGTAGAAAAGATCTTTGAATTTGCCAATATCTTTCTGTAAGCATCGAAACCTCTGATAATCTGCCATTTTTTAAGTCCAAACTTGCCTTTACTTCCGTTTGTGTCTTTGTTATCAACCATCTAAATAATATAATACAAGAGAATTACGCTCTTCTTGTAAATTCGTCGCTAACTGTAAGCTTCTTTCTGCCTTTAGCTCTTCTGCGTTTAAGAACTTTTCTTCCGTTTTTAGTAGACATTCTTTCGCGGAAGCCGTGCTTGTTCTTTCTTTTCCTGACGCTTGGCTGGAATGTTCTTTTCATATTTTTCTAAATTTAAAACCTAATTTTTAATAAATACGTAATTTACAAGTATTGGTTGTAATTTACAAGGAAGAATTTAAGTGTCAAACCGTGAAAAATGATTTAAAAAGCTATAAAATTTGCGATATTGATTTAATAATTGTTTATTGAAATTTTGAATTTAGTCCGGAATCCGGGTATGTAAAAACAGGGGTTTTTAGCATTATTAAATTTTTTGATTTTTTGTAGCCACAGTGTTAAGAATTTAGTATAGAGTTTAAGTATGTACTTTTGACCGCGCAAAAGTACCAAAACGCGCCGGCTTAATAAAAATTGCTTAAAATTATTTCCGTTTTCTGTTCGGGAAAATAAACTCGCGGCAGAAAGCAAGGTAAATATTTACTTGTATTTATGCTCAAACAAATTTTCCCGCCCTCGATGCTCGAGGGGCACAGAAAACTTCATAATTTTTACAGCAATTTTTATAATGCCGTTACATCTCAGACACCTGCGGTGTCTTTGTAGTACTAGTGTAACTTTTATAAAGATAGGGAATGAGAGCTGGAGAAAAAATGGAAATCGGGTTATATGCGCATGTATCACCGATTGTGGAATAAGTAATGAGAAAACAATGATAAAAAATTCACAATTTTTGATTTAATTTAAGTTGTATTTGAATTTTTTGCTAATTACATTTGTGAAAATTTAACATCTGCCATGTAATAATGAAATACCTGTTATCAATAACAATATTCTTATCATCGCACGTATTCATATACTCACAATGGATAGCTCAAAATTCCAATGTTAATGTAAATTTATATGATATTGAATTCTTCGATGCCAATATAGGTTGGGCAGTGGGTGACAATGGAACGGTTATAAAAACTACTAATGGTGGAGCAAACTGGATATTCATGGCAAATCCTACTCATGGAAGCGGCAAGGTTTTGAATAATCTTTCAGTGGTCGATGCAAATACAATGTATTTTGTCGGGGGTCATGCAACATTAATCAAAACGACTAATGGAGGACAAAGCTGGATTGAAATAAGAAACGGACCTTTTGGATCTGGCAATGGTTTTGCCGGTATTCATATGCTAAATGCATCAACAGGCTGGGTTTGCGGAGGTAATAATACATTAAGAACATTTAATAGTTTCCAGAATTATGATTCATCTTATTTAAATCAAGTATCTTTATATGACATATACTTCAAAGATTTAAGTAATGGACTAATACCATCTTTCGGAAAGGTTTATAAAACTACAAACGGAGGTACCAACTGGTTTGATAGTAACGTACCAACAGGTTCTGCTGTCCCCAATTTTTATAAAATAGCGGTAGCTGAAAATCAATATGCATGGGTTGTAGGTGGAGGTAAGGTCTATAGAACTACAAATTTCGGTGACTCCTGGGTTGGTACTGACACAATTCCAAACATTTCCATTCAAGGTATATTTTTTATTAACAAAAATACCGGGTACGCAGGTGGAGGCAGGAATCAGGTATTTAAAAGTACAGATGGCGGTTATAATTGGATTCGAGAGAAAACCGATACAACAACCCTTGCCTTTATAAGTTCTATCTGGTTTGCTGATAATATGACAGGATGGTATACAGGAGGAATAGGTAAAATTTACCATACAACAACAGGCGGAGAGCCTCTTACTTCTATTACTGTTAACTCTTCTATTTTACCAATTAGATATTCCCTTTCCCAAAACTACCCAAATCCCTTCAATCCTTCAACAAAAATAAAATTCGCCATACCAAAATCGTCTTTTGTAAAGCTAACGGTATATGACATACTCGGCAGGGAAGCGGCAAAACTTGTAAACGGAAACCTTAGCGCAGGGAGCTATGAGTATGAGTTCGATGGTACGGGATTGAATTCAGGTGTGTACTTTTACAGACTGGAAGCAGGGGAGCACAGGGAGACGAGAAGGATGGTGCTGTTGAAGTAAGTTTTTTGCGTTCCCAAATCGGAGTTTGGGAACGAGGAGGTTATCGGAACCCACCCCCAGCCCCTCTCTACGAGTCGAGTCGTTGACCGTCGGAGGGAGTTATACAACATCAT
Source organism: uncultured Ignavibacteriota bacterium (assembly GCA_937959065.1). GTDB lineage: Bacteria > Bacteroidota > Ignavibacteria > Tepidaquicellales > Tepidaquicellaceae > JAEYVS01. Next base: position 21,742 of record CALGOI010000425.1, read on the forward strand.
ACATCCGCCGGTTTCTTTGACTTAATTATAAGCATAACCGTACCGAATACGATTAAAGCTATGGAAATCAGCTGAGCCTGGGATAATCCTGCTACTACGTCGGGATTTAGCCTTATTATTTCAATAACAAACCTTGAAAATCCGCTGAGAATCAGATATCTAAAAAACACATCTCCGTTGAATTTTGAGTTTTTCTGGTAATTCCAGAGGTACATAAAGATTAATATGGCTATAACGAACTCATATATTGAAGTAGGGTGCGCGAGAACTCCGGGTGGTGTGGGGACTGTACCGTTAGAATAATCATAACCGATGAACTCCCACATAGTACCATTTGTTGGAATGCCGTAATCACCGTCACCGGAAAGGTGGCATCCGATACGTGCAATTCCGTAAGCCAATGCTGCAGCCGGTGCCATGCAGTCAAAGATCTGAAGTACGTTAAGCTTATTTATCCTACAATAAATTATCAAAACCACTATAGAAACTATTAATCCTCCGTAAAATGTAAGACCTGAGGATGAAAAGATCACATCACCTGTAAGCAGTTGTGATAACGGGATGTCACCGAAATTCCACTTCTCGATAATGTAGAAGAGTTTGGATCCGACAATACCTGAAATAAGCGAAATGAAAGTGATGTTAATGGCAAGATTCTCATCGAGGCCTTTAATTTTTAGTTCGCGTCTAAGAATGATGCTTCCGATAAGAAAACCAATACCAAGCATCAATCCATAGCTGTAAACGGGTATAGGCCCTATGTCAATCAGTTTCGGATACACGATCAGGATATACTTTAATGAATTTGTCCTTTGGCTGGCGGGTAAGCTTTACCTCGCGCTTAAGGACTTTGAATTTGTACAGGTTTTTGTCTGAGCCCTGCTTATACAGGTATAGTGAATATTCAGTTTGTTTGAAATCGAAAAGCTTATATAAGTACTGAGCTGTACCGCTCTGAGATAGAGAAATTACCGGCGCTGATAATCCTTCGATATCAAAAACAAGGTTTCTGTTATCCAGGTCGTGATTAGGAGTAACGTTTATTTTGTATGTGAAATTCTCGAAAACTTTGACTGTTCTGAAATCGAACTGGATGAACTCCTGTCCGCGTGTTTTGTCAAATTCCTTCGAAATGTAGAGCTCAAATTCGAATTCAAGAGGATCGGGACGGACCTGTTTGGTGCGCATATCAGATTTTTAGATTAGTAATTATTTCACCGGCAGATAATGATATCTCTGCTTCTTCACCATCGGACATACGTTTTATCCTGGCTTTATTGCTTTTGATCTCGTCTTCGCCTAGAACTATCACATATTCAGCGTGGTACTTATTAGCTTCTTTCATTTGCGATTTGATGCTTCGGGACAGGTAATCAGTTTCACACTTTATGCCTTTCTCTCGGAGTTCCTGCAATATGTTTAAGCTCTTTTCTTTAGCTTCATCCCCAAAAGTGGCAATGTAGAGCTTAATCTTTTCCGGTTCAGGATAGATAAATCCTTCGCTTTCCATCATCATCATTAAACGCTCTATACCGCAGGCGAAACCAATTGCCGGGGTAGGTTTACCGCCTAGCTGTTCGACGAGCAGGTCATACCTGCCTCCGCCTAGGATGGCGTTTTGCGCTCCGAGTGAGTCAGATACTACTTCAAATGTAGTGGAAGTGTAGTAATCGAAACCTCTTACTAACCTGTAATCTACGTCATATTTAATATTCAATGCATCGAGAGCGGATAGGAGCTTCTTAAAACCTGCTTTAGTGTCGTCTTCAAGGAAATCGAATAGTATTGGCGCTTCGTTGAGTATTTCTTTTTCTTTTTCGTTCTTAGTATCGAGTATTCTAAGCGGATTCTTCTCGAGGCGTCGTTTACTCTCTTCGGAAAGGTCTTCCTTATATTTATTCAAATACTCCGTCAACTCTTTTATAAACCGTCCTCTTTCCTTGATAGTACCAATGGTATTTACCTTAGTTACAAGGTTCTTAACCCCAAACCTTTTAAGTATTTCAATAGCTATCGAAATCATCTCCGCGTCGACAAGGTAATCATCACTTCCTATGGCTTCCACTCCAAACTGCCAGAATTCACGGTATCGTCCTTTTTGAGGACGCTCACGGCGGAACATATTACATATATAATAAAGCTTCCGGAGAGGGGATTCATTGTATAAGCTATTTTCAAGATAAGCACGGATGACCGGAGCAGTCATTTCAGGGCGAAGAGTGAATTCACCTTCATTGAATGAGTACATTTCCTTAGAAACGATATCGGTTTCTTCCCCAATACCTCTAACAAACAGCTCGGTTTTCTCGAATGCAGGAGTAAGAATCTCCGAATAATTATAGTTTCCCAGAATATTGCGTATTTCACCATAGATGAACTGCCTTTTTTGGGCTTCACAGGGGAGAATATCGAATGTTCCTTTGGGTTTCTGGATGCTCATTTATGAATTTGTATCCGGTTAAAATACTTTGAATAAGTGTTATATTAAAGGGTAAATATATGGAATTTATTAAAGCTTAGTTAATATATGATGTACTAAAACTGTTTTAATTGCTAAAGCCATTATTGTGGTTTAATTAATCCACGAGCTAAAGCTCGTGGCAATTCAATTCAGTTTTTATGATAGAATAAAGATTGTTATTGAAAGTGTACATATTTTGGAATTTAGTTTGGATTTTAATAGTTTTATATTGTTAATCATTTAAATTTTAGACCAACATCATTAATGCAGCCAAACCTTAGAAAAGAGAAATTCGAGACAAGACACATCGGACCTGACGAGCAGGAAATTGAGGAAATGCTGAAAATCGTCAATGCGGAGTCACTTGACAAACTTATAGAGGAGACAATTCCTGCCGGAATAAGACTCAACAGGAAATTAAAATTAGATGAACCGGTTAGTGAATACCGTTTTATCGAGAACCTTAAGAAGCTTGCCTCAAAGAATAAAGTATTCCGTTCATACATAGGACTTGGTTATTACCCGACGGTAACACCGGACGTGATCAAACGAAACATATTCGAGAACCCGGGCTGGTACACAGCATATACA
>CALGOI010000426.1 GCA_937959065.1 uncultured Ignavibacteriota bacterium
TTATTTTGTAGTGGAAATCCGAAATATTCATTTCCGGGATATCTCGTATCTACACCCTGAAAATCAACTTCTGTTAAAGTATCAGCATTTGCAGTGGACTTCCATATCCTTGAAAGTGTATCCCATTGTGCCTGGGTTATATCCTGCCACTCGATGAATTGACCGAATTCAGTTTTATAACCGGGTGATATATTGTCTAAGAATGAAAGATCACCGGACCTGAAATAAAAATCTGTGCCGTTACCCTGAAAGTCAACAAGAGCTACATCTTTATCATTTGATGCGGCACTATCAATTCTACCAAGCAACAGATTTATCGCGCTTGGTGAGGTACTGTTGCCATTATTTTCCTGCACTACAAGATTATTAAAAATTAGTACATTAGGATCTGTAGTAGTTCCTCCCCCTGTACCGGTACTGTCATCACAGTCTCCACCGGTAACAGTGATCCCAACGATAATAGCGAAAATAAATGTGAGATAAATGTTTTTCATTTTTCCTTTCGTTAAATTAATTATTCTTATGTTGAATGAAATTAACTAATATTTGTTCCAAGTTTAGGGAATTTAAAAAATAGCTAAATATTGGGTTATTTAAAATATAAAGTATTTACTCCCACAACTAATACATTGAAAAACAATACCTTAATTATTGATGCCGAGTTTTTTCATTTTCCTGTACAATGTTTTTCTATTAATACCCAGGTCACGCGCGGCTTTCTGCTTATTACCACCTGTGCTTTCAATTGCTTTTAGAATCAGATTCTTCTCCATAATGTCGGTTGCTTCTTCAAGAGTAAGATCCTCCAAACCGTTAAAATTAAATCCATTCTTATGACCATTAGCATGTCCGTTTACTGCTAGCTCATTTGCTGATAAAATTATTTTTTGAAGTTCTTCAGTGTCTTCCATTAGCGCTGACTTCCTTATGACGTTTCTGAGCTCTCTGACATTTCCCGGCCAGTCATGTTTATACAATGAATTCATTGCTTCCTTACTGAAGCCTTTGATATTCTTATTCAGATCGCTGTTTGCTTCCTTTAATAGGTTCTCAGCAATAATACTAATGTCCTCTTTTCTTTCACGTAATGGAGGAAGCTTTATATTGAATTCGTTTAACCGGTAGAATAAGTCGGCCCTGAATTTACCTTCATTAACTGCTTCCGGGATAGGCTTGTTAGATGCAACAATAATTCTTACATCAAACTTAATCGAACCCTTACCTCCAATTCGTGTTAATTTTTTTTCCTGTATGACTCTTAATAGTGTCTTTTGGTTTGAATCTGACAGGTTGGTAACCTCATTCAGAAATAAAGTGCCGCCGTTTGCTTCTTCAAATTTTCCTTGTTTGGCTTTGTCCGCGCCTGTAAATGCCCCTTTTTCATGTCCAAAAAACTCGCTCTCTATCAATGTCTCCGGAATCGCACCGCAATCAATAGCTACGAAAGGTTTATCGGCTCGTGAACTTTTTCTATGTATAAGATTGGAGTATACTTCTTTACCTGTACCGCTTTCACCTTCAATGACTACGGTCATATTGGTTGGAGCAACAACATTTATTTGCTTTATGATATCCTTGACCTGCGTACTTTTACCCAGCATCTCCTCGGTAATAATCTCATCGTCGAGCTTCTTCTTGAGTGATTTTAATTCAGTACCGAGCTCACTTCTTTCAATCGCTCTGTTTATCTTAAACAGAAGCTCTTTATTATCAAATGGTTTCGTTATATAATCATAAGCACCCTCCTTCATTGCTTCAACTGCTCCATCTACTTTTCCAAAAGCCGTAAGCATGATCACAATAATGTCATTATTGACTTCTTTGATCTTTTTTAACGCATCCATTCCGGAGATACCCGGAAGTTTATTATCAAGAAGCACAAGATCGATATCATCACCATTTTTCAGTTTCTTTAGCATTGCTTCAGCAGTTTCCATTTCGGAAACTTTATAGCCTTCTTCTCTTAAGATGGATGTGAGCATGAACCTCATATCCTGGTTGTCATCTACTATTAATATGTTTGACATGACTAAAATATTTAATTTATTATTTTAAATATCACAGAATGATCAAGCTTATTTTGTAATAAAGATGTCAACCATTCTGTGATTTTAAATACCTGTGAAGATTTTATAATTTTGTTATACCCGTCTTCCTCGAACTAATTCGATTACAACAGCAATAACTGCAAGTATCAGGAGAATATGAATAAATCCTCCGAATGTGTATGAACTTACAAGGCCTACAGCCCATAAGATCAGTAATATTAAAAATATTGTCCAGAGCATGATTATTATGTTTTAGTTTCTTAAAAAGGTTTATTA
>CALGOI010000427.1 GCA_937959065.1 uncultured Ignavibacteriota bacterium
GCTTTAAAAACTGCTGATGCGGGATACCTGACAAGAAGGCTTGTCGACGTTGCGCAGGATGTTATAATTTCAGAAGATGACTGTGGTACTATAAGAGGTGTTGAAACAGAAGCACTGAAAGAAGGTGAAGATATCAAGGAAACTCTTGCAGAGAGGATCCTCGGAAGGGTATCGACTCACGATGTTGTTAACCCGCTTACTAAAGAAGTAATGGTTAAAGCAGGTGAAGAGATAACGGAAGAAGTAGCCGATGCGATTTCCGATTCACCCGTTGATGTAGTTGAGATCAGGTCGGTATTGACATGTGAATCCAAGCGTGGTGTTTGCGCAAAGTGTTACGGTAGGAATCTTGCTACAGGTAAAATGGTGGAAAAAGGTGAGGCAGTGGGTATCATTGCTGCTCAGTCGATCGGTGAGCCAGGTACACAGCTTACACTTAGAACATTCCACATCGGTGGTACCGCAAGTAAGATTATCGCGCAGTCACAGGTAGCAACGAAATTCGAAGGTAAAGTTAAATTTGAAAATCTCAGACTAGTTGAATATAAATCAGCTATCGGTACAAGCTCAATCTCACTAAGCCGTAACGGTATCATCAATATTTTAGATGACAGCGGTTCACAGCTTACAAGATACCATGTTCCTTACGGTTCAAGCATGATGGTTTCGGACGGCGATAAAGTTGCCAAGAACCAGATGCTTTACGAATGGGATCCGTATAACTCGGTTATCGTTGCAGAGAACGATGGTATAGTAAACTATGTGGATATGGCTGAAGGAAAGCAGTACGAGCTGATTAAAGATGAGCAGACAGGACACTACCAGAAAACAGTAGTTGACAGTAAGGATAAGACAAAGAGCCCGGCAATACAGATCGTCGACAGCGAGGGCAATATACTTAGTTCATACCTTATCCCTGCAAAAGCAAACCTGCTGGTGGATGATCATACAGAAGTAAAAGCCGGAACGATCCTTGTTAAGATTCCGAGAGAATCAGGAAAGACACGGGACATTACAGGTGGTCTGCCGAGAGTAACAGAATTGTTCGAGGCAAGAAGCCCTAATGATCCTGCAAAGATCGCTGAGATCGACGGTAAAGTCGAGATCGGTAAACTTTCAAGAGGTAGCAGGGAGCTCAGGATTGCAAGTCTTGACGGAAGCAAGGTAGTAGATTATAAAGTACCTATTGGAAAGCATATCCTGGTTAGAGACGGTGATATCGTTAAATCAGGTGAATCTTTAACAGGCGGTGCTTTAGACCCGATCGACATTCTGAAGATACAGGGTGTTTCATCAGTACAGGAATACCTTGTTAATGAGATCCAGGAGGTTTACAGGATCCAGGGTGTTAAGATCAATGATAAGCATATCGAAGTAATAGTAAGACAGATGCTTCAAAAAGTTAAGATCACTGACCCGGGTGATACCAGGTTCCTTGAAGGTGACATTATCCATAAGAATTTATTCACAGATGGAAATAATGAGCTGAAAGGTAAAGTTATCGTGACTGAAACAGGCGGAAGCACTTGCAAGATCGGTGATGTTCTTACTAAGAAGGAAGCTAAAGACATTAAGGCTGACCTTAAGAAGAAGGACAAAGAGCAGATAAAGACAAGGGATGCTATGCCTGCAACAGCTGATGCGATATTGCTTGGTATTACACAGACCTCGCTTACAACAGACAGCTTTATCTCGGCCGCATCATTCCAGGAGACCACAAAGGTTCTCACCGATGCAGCTATCAAAGGTAAAGTCGACCACTTGCTCGGATTGAAAGAAAACGTGATTATCGGGCAGTTAATACCTGCAGGTACAGGATTGAAGAAATACAGAGACTTATTGGTAACAAAGGAAAGAGATGCAGCCGAGCCGGTAACTTTAGAAGAGGTTGCAACGGAAGAGGTAGAAGCGTAAGCAAAAGTAAAGTAGTTTATATAAAAAAAATCCATTCCTAATAGGAATGGATTTTTTTATTTTATAATGAGATGGATAGTAAACTATTCAAATATGTACTAATCCCTTTAGCAGTTATTCTTATAGGGCAGAGGTTTTTCCATCTATATACTTTTGTCGAAAATCCCCACTCATGGCGTCAGCTGGATACTTTATTTTATGCGTATGATTTTTATAAGAATGGGATAGACCTGTTTGCTCCTTCAGTTTCCTGGATGGGTAATTACAAGACCGTTGTATTAGAGTTCCCAATCCTTGCAGTTATCTTATCCTTTACATTTTATCTTCCCGGTGATGAAATTGTCTGGATGAGAGTAATTTGTTTTCTGATGTTTCTTCTTTCCGCTTTATACTTTTACAAGCTGGTAAAGTTGTTTAATACCGGGACACTGGCTTCATTCAGCGCTATTGTTTATTTGCTGATTCCCTTAAGCGTGTATTATTCCCGGGCCTTGATCATTGATTTTGCAGTAATGCTTTGCAGTATTGCAATGATATACTATTATGTAAGAGCTGCTGATGAGGACAGTGTCAAATTTATAATTATTGGCTCATTGTTCGCAGTTATAGGATGTCTGATGAAAGTACCGTACATGTTTGTAGGATATATTGCAACCGGATTATATTGCATTAGCAATAAAAGATTAAAGTTTGGCATAAAGTACTTATATTTATTTATTATCCCGGTTGTAGTTTTTCTTGTCTGGCAGGTTTATATTTCGAATGTTAATAATCTTGCGCCGGATTGGTTTTTTATACCGGACTATTTTAAATTTACCGGGATGTCGTCATGGTACTTCGGTAATCTTTCGGATAGGTTAGACTGGGGTAACTGGAACAACCTCATAATGCGGGGAGGAGCTTCAGTAATAACATTCATTGGTTTTGCTCTTTTCATTCCGGGTGTTTTCGTAAGAAAAGCAGGTATTGACAAGAGAATATTTAACTATTATTCAATTGGACTGCTTCTTTACTTACTTATCTTTCTAAAGTTAAATTTTATTCACGATTACTACCAGATTCCATTTATTGCAGCTGTTTCATTTTATATTGGAGTTACTCTTGAATATATTTACCGGAAGCTTGAATCCGAATCCGTGGCTAAAGCGATAATTGTCACCGCAGTTAGTTTGGTGATTCTGGGTATTAACGGAATATGGTTTACCGAACGGTGGTATTATAAACCCGATCCTGTACGTATCGAAGCATCAAAGATTATCAGAGAAATTACAAGCCAAGAGGATCTTATAATAACTTCGATTGTAGATACAGATCCTCGTGATTCCAGACTAAACTCTCCGTCATACAGATATGGATGGTCGATTAGACAATCGGATCTTTCAGCTGGAATGCTTGATTCCCTTCAAAAAAACGGCGCAAATTACCTTATTTTAATCAGTAATGAGGCTGAAATAGACCAGCCATTGAAGGAATATCTGTCAAAATCAGTAAAAAAAGGGGAAAAAATGCTCAAATCAGATCCTTCAAGGAAGATCTATATCTATAAATTTTAATAGTTGAGTTAAAAGAGCTACCCCACTATAGACTACCTCCAAAATCTACCTAAAAAGCTAAATTACATAGAAATAATGTTTGACTTTTAAAAGAAATTAGTTATTTTTGTATAATAAGTGGGGAAAAGTGGGGAGAAGTGGGTGTTCCCTTCCCTAATTTTTCCCTTCTAAACAAAGCATTTTTCAATGTTTCAAGGACACGCTGAATGCAATCTTGATGTCAAGTCAAGGCTGATGGTTCCTGCAAAATTCAGGAAATACATGAAGCCGGAGGCTGACGATAAGCTTATCCTCACCAGGGGTATGGATAAGTGCATTCTTGTTTATCCGCTGGATGAATGGGAAAAGGTTAAGAATGCGTTAAGCGGTTACAATTCTTTTAACAGGGATCAGCGTTTTTTTATGAGAGAGTTTTTTATGTATGTGAATGAGTGCGAGCTCGATTCGCAGAACAGGATTGTTATCCCCCCTCAACTCAAGGAATATGCAGGATTGGACAAGGAGGTGATATTGCTCGGACTGATGGACAAGATGGAAATATGGAATCCCAAGATCAAGAACGAATACGATAATTCACAGACAAAGACATATGAAGAGATTGCAGAGAAGGTATCGGAAATAATAAGAGCCGGCAATACAGGCGGTTCGAGTTCTTAGATGAATAAAGATGAATTTCATATTCCCGTTCTTTTAAATGAAGCTGTAGAATATCTTTTAAATCCCGAAATCGAAAACCATATCATTGCCGACTGTACTCTTGGCGGAGGCGGATATTCCCAACTTATTTGCAGGAAGACATCGCCGGGAAGCCGTCTACTTTGCATAGACAAAGACCTTAACGCGCTTGAATACGCAAAGGAACGTCTGAAGGATTATTCACTGAAAACATCATTTGTTAATGATAACTTCGGTAATCTTAAGCAGATACTCATAGACAACGGTATTGAAAAGCTAACCGGAATTGTAATGGACCTCGGGCTTTCATCTTACCAGCTTGAATCTGAAGAGGGTTTTAGCTTTATGAAAGATACTGACCTTGATATGAGAGCTTTTAAGAGAGATGAGTTGACAGCTGAAAGAATTTTGAATGAGTATGATGAAAATGAGTTAACAAGAGTTTTCGAAGATTATGGGGAGATAGGAAACGCCGAGAGATTGACTGAAGCGGTAATCAAAAAAAGAAAGACGGGAAGTATAAAAACCACGTTCGATGTCGTCGAGATGATAGATGAGGAATACAGGGTAGATAAGAAGAACCGGGTTAAGTTCCTGGCAAAGATATTCCAGGCGTTAAGGATAGAAGTTAATGATGAGTTGAAAAATCTTGAAAAAGTATTGGATGACTCAACGGAGGTGCTGGATAAAGGGGGGAGACTGGTAGTAGTGTCTTACCACTCGCTGGAAGACAGACCGGTGAAGAACTTCCTTAAAGAGAATTCAAAGAGAGAGAAAGTATCCAAGTATAAAGAGAGTGAAACAGCAAACGAGCCGGCTTTCAGGCTTTTAACGAAAAAAGCGATTGTGCCGGATCATAATGAAGTTAAACTAAACCCGAGAGCAAGAAGTGCAAAGCTTAGAGCAGCGGAGAAGACATAAAAGAAGAAGTAAAGCTGATGAGGCAGAAGCCTCAAAGTCAAAGGTAAAGATATCAATTTTTTATACGCTTGTTGCTATGATCTTTGTTGCTTTGATGATAGTGTTCTACATAAATAACATAATTACTTCCAATAAGCTATCTGTCGAGACTAATACATTAAGAGGCGAGATAAACGGTGTTAAGCAGACGAACGACTTTCTTATGACAGAAATAGAGAAGTTAAGCAGTTTCGAGAGAATAAGACAGGTTGCCGGAGAAAAACTCAATATGGTTTACTCAGACTCGGTTATAGACGAGAGTAAGGTAATAATCTTAAAGAAATCCGATATAGAATCAAATTAATACTCACTTGGCAGAGGGATTTAAGAAACCGAAAGACCCGGATTACAAATACAAACGCAGGGTGAACATCTTCGCGGGAGTTTTCACATTGCTGTTTGTGGTTGTAGTGGTACGTCTTTTTACTATCCAGGTGATGGAGTCGGAGAAGTATAAGATAGCTGCAAAGAAGCAGTATGAAACCAAGATAGTACTATATCCTTCACGCGGTCTGATCTTTGACAGGAATATGAATATGCTTGTGTCGAATTCTTTCAGAGTGTCTCTGGCTGTTGACCCGAATATGGTCGAAGAGCCCGAGAAACTGGCTGACATGCTCGCGGGTAAGTTCAATAAAAGCCGTGATGAATACCTGGCAAAGATAACAGCTGAAAATACTTCGTTCGTTTATCTCGAAAGAAAAGTCGATCCTGAGAATGTAGGCGGATTGGATACTCTGGATGTTCCCGGGTTGATCGTTCTCACTGAGCCCACGAGGGTTTATAATTACGGATATATCGGTTCACAGATTCTTGGATTCACAAATAATGAGAATGCCGGGCAGATGGGAATTGAGCTTTCGCTGAATGACAAGCTTGCCGGTAAAGATGGATTTATAATAATGCAGAAAGACGGTAAAGGAAATACCCGCCCGGCACTGGATTACCCGAAAAAAGAGCCCGTCAAAGGTCATAATGTCGTTCTTACTATTGATATAAACATTCAGAGAATAGTAGAGGAAGAGCTGACAAAAGGAGTAAGAGAATTCAACGCTGATGGAGGCAAGGTGGTCGTTTTATCTACACAAACGGGTGAGATTCTTGGCATGAGTTCTTACCCAACATTCGACCCTAATAATATTCGTGCTCAGGATACTATCGGAATGAGAAACAGGGTGCTGGCGGACATATTCGAACCCGGTTCTACATTCAAGCTTGTAACTGCCGCAGGGTCATTGGAGGAAAATCTGATAGATATTTCAACCATAGTGAATACACAGTCGGATGGTAGTACTGCTGTACAGGACGAACATGGTTCTTCCTCAATGACATTCCAGCAGGTTCTCGAGCAATCAAGTAATATCGGAATGATGAAGACTGCGAGAACATTAGGTTCGGAAAGACTTTATAAATATGCCAGGGATTTTGGATTTGGAATATACACCGGTGTGGATCTTCCCGGCGAAAACAAAGGAGTTCTTAAAAGACCGATAGATTTTACCCCGCAGTCTCTTGAGTATATGTCAATCGGTTACCAGGTAATGATAAACACTATGCAGCTGGCTAATGCTTACGCTACAATAGCAAATGGTGGTATGATGATGTCCCCGTATATAGTTAAAAGAGAGCTGGGATTGGATGGTAAAGTAATTATGGAAAATAAACCATCACCGGTAAGACAGGTTGTGTCATTGCTTACAGCTCAAAAGCTGAATATGCTTCTTAATGGAGCTGTACAGAGAGGTACAGGTAAAATAGCTCAAATAGAGGGAGTGAATATCTCCGGTAAGACAGGTACAGCACAGCTATTAGTGAACGGTCAATATACAAGTTCATCTCATAGAGCATCATTTGTGGGATACTTTCCATCTGAAAATCCTGTGATACTGATTGCTGTCATTATCGATGATCCTAAGTCAGGACAGTTTTACGGCGGTCATGTTTCCGCACCAATTTTTAGGAATATTGCTACTAGAATTATAAGCTATAAAGGAATATCCGACTATTCTAGTTCACAATTAATAAACGCCAATTATGAAAAGCTTAATGATAATACATATCAATTCGCTAACCTGACAGATAACATGTCTTATCTGCCAAACATTGTAAATTTAAAAGTAAAAGACGCGATTGACATACTAAACGAAAAACAGTTCAAGTACGAGATTATAACCGACGAAAACGATGTCGGTTCTTTAAATACGGATGAATTCTACATTGCGGATCAGTACCCGGCAGCTAACACATTGATGGTAACTTCAAAGCCGGAAATTGTAAGAATAAGAGTAGTAAGAAAGAAGCCGGGGCAGGATAAACTGTACCAGGTACCGGATGTTACCAATAAAAGTTTAAGGAAAGCAATTAATGCTCTTGTGACTGCAGGGTTTGATGTGCATATCAGCGGAAGCGGAAAAGTAGTAGAGCAAAGCCCAAAAGCGGGTTCACAGGAACTGACACGGACGACGGTTACTCTCTATTGTGAGAATGAATAACACAATCTAATGATAAAGTT
>CALGOI010000428.1 GCA_937959065.1 uncultured Ignavibacteriota bacterium
TGTTTCGAGGATATCGAAATAATAAATGAGCTTTTTGCGTGTATCCTTTGGCTCTATAACATCATCGATAAATCCCCTCTCAGCTGCGAGGTATGGATTTGCAAATTTTTCGGTAAATTCGTCGGTTTTCTCTTTTAATTTTGCTTCCGGGTCATCGGCGGATTTTATTTCTTTTTTGAAAATAATTTCTGCAGCTCCTTTTGGACCCATGACTGCGATCTCCGCGCTCGGCCAGGCGAGGTTTACGTCGCCGCGCACGTGCTTTGAGTTCATAACGTCATAAGCGCCGCCGTAGGCTTTCCGTGTAATCACTGTAATTTTGGGTACAGTCGCCTCGCAAAACGCGTACAATAGCTTGGCACCCTGGCGTATGATGCCGCGCCACTCCTGGTCGGTACCGGGTAAGAACCCGGGTACGTCTTCGAATACGAGCAAAGGGATGTTGAAGGCATCGCAAAAGCGTACGAAGCGCGCTGCTTTGACGGACGAAGCAATGTCCAAAACCCCCGCTAAAACCAGCGGCTGATTTGCAACTATACCGATACTTCTTCCGGCCATCCTCGCGAACCCGACTACGATATTTTGAGCGTACCCCTGATGGACTTCAAAAAAGCTGTCAGTATCTACAACTTTATTAATTACATCTTTTATATCGTAAGGTTTGTTTGGATTATCCGGCATGAATTCATTAAGGTCAGAGAGGTCTTTTTCTTCACCGTTATCAAATTCATATTTTGGGACCGGGTCCATATTGTTTAATGGAAGGTAAGAAAGCAACCGCCTGATATCCTGGAAACATTCTATTTCGTTCTTGCTTGTAAAATGGCTGACCCCGCTTTTTTCTGCGTGGGTGTGGGCACCGCCTAAATCTTCAAATGATACTTCTTCATTAGTAACGGTCTTTACTACATTTGGCCCGGTGACAAACATGTACGAAATATTCTCTACCATAAAAATGAAGTCCGTAATAGCAGGTGAATAAACTGCGCCTCCCGCACACGGCCCGACAATCGCAGATATCTGCGGTATGACTCCGCTTGCCAGTGTATTTCTTAAAAAGATGTCGGCATATCCGCCAAGCGAAACAACCCCTTCCTGTATTCTTGCACCTCCGCTGTCATTAATTCCGATAACCGGTACACCAATCTTCATCGCCATGTCCATTATCTTGCAAATTTTCTTCGCGTGATATTCGGCAAGTGATCCTCCAAGAATAGTAAAATCCTGTGAAAATACACAAACAGTTCTTCCATCAATTTTGCCAGTACCGGTAACAACTCCGTCAGTGTAATATCTCATCTTATCCAGTCCGAAATCACTCGATTGGTGGCGAACGAAAGCATCCACTTCCTCAAAAGTGCCTTTATCGAGAAGGATGTCTATACGCTCACGCGCAGAAAGCTTGCCCTTTTCATGTTGAGATTTAATTTTGTCTTCGCCGCCGCCTTTTAATGACTCTGCGCGTTTCGAATGGAGTTCGTCAATCTTGGATTTCATTAATCAGATATTTTTATGGAAGGATATTAAAACTTTTAAACTCTTTTAATGTCGGCTCCCAGTTCTCTAAGTTTTTTATGAATTTCCTCGTAACCTCTGTCGATATAGATAGAACCGTTTACAATTGTTTCGCCTTTCGCTATTACACCTGCAAGGAGATAAGAAAATCCAGCACGAAGGTCTGGAATATTTATCTCAGCGCCGTGAAGCTGAGTAGGTCCTTTTATGACAGCGCTATGGAAGTAATGAGTATTAACGAACCTGCATGGGAGACTTCCCAAGCACCTGTCATATAATTCTATCTCGGCTCCCATTTTCTGAAGTTCTTTAACGTACCCAAACCTGTTTTCGTAAACTGTTTCGTGTACAATGGAAATACCTTTTGCCTGCGTCATTAGGATTACGAACGGCTGCTGCCAGTCAGTCATAAATCCGGGGTGTACATCAGTTTCGATCGCGATAGGTTTAAGTTCACCATTGTAAAAAAATCTTATACCGTCGTCTTTAACTTCATATTCTCCGCCAATTCTTCTGACTGCATTTAAGAATGTAATCAGGTCTATTTGCTTAGCACCTTCTACAAATACATCGCCTTTTGATGCAAGTCCTGCAACAGCAAACGACGCTGCTACAAGCCTGTCAGGGATAACGGTATGCTCAGCACCGTGAAGACGGTCAACGCCTTCGATCGTGATCTTTCTATCCGTGCTCATCTCGATGATGGCACCCATTTTTTGTAAATATTTAATGAGGTCGATTATTTCCGGCTCAACTGCAGCATTAGTGATAATAGTCCTGCCTTTTGCAAGTGTGCTAGCAATGATAATATTTTCGGTTGCACCTACGCTCGGATAATCAAGATGAATGTTTGCGCCTCTCAGACCATCTGTTTCAAGCACATAATAATCGCCTTCTTCGTGTACTTTTGCACCCAATTTTTTCAAACCTTCAATGTGAAAATTAAGAGGTCTTGCGCCAATTCTGCAGCCACCGGGAATCGGTATTTTTGCTTTACCAGTTCTGACAAGCAACGGTCCGGCCATCAATATTGCGACTCTTGTTTCATTACCCAGCTCAAATGGAATTTGAGATGAATTTATTTCCGGAGTGTGTATAGAAAGAAAATCGTCTGTTTCTTGGAATGACGAACCGATAAGCGTACAAATCTCTTTTGCTATTGCAAGGTCGCTAATCTTATTAGGTACGTTATGAAATGATGATTTTTGGTCAGACAGCATAGATGCTGCAAGCAGTTTAGTAGCAGCATTCTTAGCTCCGGTAATTTTTACCTTACCGTGCAGGGGCTGTCCGCCATTTATTAAAAATTTTGAGTTTATTTTTCCTTTAACCGGGATAACTTTATCTGTATGTAGTACCTGTGTCAATGTTAATAAATTTATTCTTTATAGTAACCCATGCTTCCGTATTTTTTAATACGGTTATCGAGGAGTTTATCTTTTTTAATTTTCTTAACCTCGGAGAGTTCTTCCAACAAAGCAGTCTTGAGGTTTTCGGCAGCTTTTTCATGGTCGCGGTGAGCTCCCCCTTCAGGCTCTTCGATAATCCTGTCAATGACTCCGTATTCAATCAGATCTTTTGCGGTTAGTTTTAGAGCTTCTGCTGCCTGTTCTTTAAAATCCCAGCTTCTCCAAAGAATGGAAGAGCATGATTCCGGTGAAATCACAGAATACCAGCAATACTGCAGCATCAATATTCGGTCTCCAACGGCTATTCCCAGGGCACCCCCTGAAGCACCTTCGCCAATTATCACGCAGATAATAGGTACTTTAAGGTTTGCCATTTCCATAAGATTTTTCGCAATAGCTTCAGCCTGCCCTCTCTCTTCGGCTTCTATTCCGGGATATGCACCGGGCGTATCAATTAGAGTTATAACCGGCTTATCAAATTTTTCAGCAAGCTTCATTAGACGAAGTGCTTTTCTATAGCCTTCAGGATTAGGCATACCAAAGTTTCTATAGAGGTTAGATTTTGTATCGCGGCCTTTTTGCTGTCCAATGATCATTATTGATTCTTCGCCAAGATTAGCAAATCCTCCAACAATTGATTTATCATCACCGTGAAAACGGTCTCCATGCAACTCGACGAAATTATCAGTCATCAGATAAATATAATCAAGTGTATATGGTCTGTCTGGATGTCTAGCAAGCTGTACTACCTGCCAGGGAGTAAGGTTTTCAAAAATATTCTTTCTTAAGTCACGAACTTTTTGTTCGAGTTTATTAATTTCATTGGAAATATCGAGACGGTCGGACATTTTACGCATCTCAGCTATCTTATCCTCCAGTTCGATAATTGGTTTCTCAAAATCAAGTGTACTATTAGCCATGTGCAATTTAATTTCTTAAAAAAGTAAAAAAAGTTTTCAATAAAATTTCTACATCAAGCATTAAAGATTGGTTCTTTGCATAAAACACATTATAATTTGCCATTTCATCATATGACATATTATCATAGTAATTCAGCTGTATTAACCCTGTCAACCCTCTTTTACCTAAAAATTCCTTTTCCGGCATCTTATACCAATCCGGGATTCCTACCATACTCATCCTCCCTGAAAGTACTTTTGGTAATAAAAGTAACTTAGAAGTATGTTTTCCCAGCTTTTTATTAAATAACTTACTATATATCAATATAAATGGATAAACCGTTAAAAGCAAAAGCAGGGATACAAGTATATCAAAAATACGCTTTAAAAATATATTTAATTTATTATTAATATTATATTCAATCTCAATTAACGAAATTTCATCAATTCCAGAGGCTAATTTAGATAAAATAAGTTCATTTCCTGATGGAACAATTTTAAAATGAACATTCCTGTTTTTCAAAGAAAGTATAGTGCTTAAGATGTCTTGATTAGAAAAGCTTTCATCTGCAAAAATAACCTGATTAACATTATTTATAAGGATTGCCTCTTTAAGGTCAGCAGTGTTCTTTTTATCGGAAATCTCGCTAAAGTAAAACACATTGTACTTGGCAATTAACTTATCTTCTATGTTTTGGTTCAGTTCCTTCGACCCCACAATCAAAAGGTTGACTTTATTCAGGAGAATATTTTTTGATTCAAAAAACCTATATACCAAACCCACCGCTGTCCATCAACAGAGAACAATACCCGACACAACTGTTGATATCAAAATCACACCTCTTGAAAAAGCATACTCATTAAAGAAATAAGTAATGGATGAATTTACAAAAAAACCGGTTAAAACCGCATTAAAGGTTTTGATTGGCGACAGCTTTTTTCCATTATAATTACCGAATAGTGCTAAAAGCACCAGCCATACAAGAACATAAACGGATATAATAAAAAGATAATCTTCATTTGGGAATATATCGAACCTAAGCCACACAGATACAATCAAGGATGCAAATAAAAGTAAAAGATCTATCAGAGGGTAAACAACAATTCTAAAAAACCTTTTAAGATATGATACAAACGACCGGAAAAAAATTCCCGTTTGCAGAAGAGGATTTAGAAGTTTAGACACGCCTGTAAAATTCTTCGTCACAAATATGCCCATTGCTCCGTAGAAATTATTCACATAAGATATATTCGTTTTTTTTGTACTGGAACCTTTTAAATGGATAGTTGTGACCTCCGGATAATAATAATTATCATATCCTTTTTTATGTATTTGATAACATAAATCCAGATCTTCCCCATACATAAAATAATCCTCATCAAATAAACCAGATTGGTCCAGAACTTTTTTAGGGACAAACATAAAAGCACCACAGATTGCATCAACGACATGAGTCTTATTTTCATCAAGATAGGTAAGATTATACTTTCCGAATAATTTGCTTTTTAGAAAAAGTTTAGAAAGCCCTAAAAGCCTAGGAATTGCGACTGAAGGTGTTGGAAAGCTTCTTTTACAGGCATAATCAAGCTGACCATTGCCAAGAATTAACTTTGATGTTACAGCACCAACCTTTTCGTTATTTTCACAAAAGTTGATCATTTTAGCAAAGGTACCCTCTTCAAGAACTGTATCAGGATTTAAAATGAGGACGTATTTTCCCAAAGCTTGTCTTAATGCAATATTATTAGCTTTTGAGAATCCAATGTTCTCATCATTTGTAATTACTTTTACATCTGGATATTTTTGGGAAATAAAACCGGGACTGCCATCGATCGAATTATTGT
This sequence comes from uncultured Ignavibacteriota bacterium, assembly GCA_937959065.1. Taxonomy (GTDB): domain Bacteria; phylum Bacteroidota; class Ignavibacteria; order Tepidaquicellales; family Tepidaquicellaceae; genus JAEYVS01. Next base: position 5,669 of record CALGOI010000428.1, read on the forward strand.
CAACCATAAATATTTCAATCGAATGACCGGCTGTATTGGACTTATAAATTGAAGCGATGCAGTTATCGACCAGATCCTTGACATTGTAATTAACTATAACTATTGAAACATCAACCATAAAAATTTCGAGTTAAATATTAAAGCTTCCCGAAAATAGATTTGAGCTTAAGTTTCCACACCATAAAATAAGCTTCATAAACAACTTTTCTTGACATTTTGGATTCACCGGCTCTTCTATCGATGAAAAGAATTGGTATTTCAATTAACTTAAATCTTTTCTTCATCATTTTAAATTTCATTTCTATCTGAAATGAATAACCATTGGATTTGACTTTATCGAGATCAATTTGTGCAAGGGACAGAACCTTATAACAAGCAAAACCCGCCGTAGTATCTTTAACTTTAAGTCCGGTAACGATTCTTGTATATATATTAGCAAGATAGCTTAGCAATAAACGACCCATAGGCCAGTTCAACACTGATACTCCATTTACATAGCGCGAACCAATTACCATATCATATCCATCATCAATTTTCTCAAGGAACTCGGGAAGATATTTGGGATCATGTGAAAAATCCGCATCCATCTCAAAGACCAGATCGAATTTATTTTCAATAGCAAATTTAAATCCACGGACATAAGCTGTACCGAGCCCCATCTTGCCTTCTCTTTCAATCAGGTAAACATTCTTATTATTCATCTCCTGAACAATCTGGGCAGTACCGTCGGGTGAATTATCATCAACAACCAAAACATTGAATTCATTTAATTCGTCGGAATGCTGTAAAACATCCGGAATAATCTTAGGGATATTTTCAGATTCATTATAAGTTGGAATAATAACGAGGATTCTTCTCAATATTACCTGCCTTTTAGAAGTATAACAACAATTATAGTATTAAGAATAATTTTAAGATCAAGAGTAAGGCTCATATTTTCTATATAATAAAAATCAAATTGTAGTTTATTCTTTACATCATCAAGTGAGGCATCATATTTATACTTAATTTGTGCCCAGCCAGTTATACCCGGTTTTACAGAAAGTCGTTTATAATAATAAGGTATCCTGCTTTTCAATTCCTCCACAAAAAAAGGGCGTTCCGGTCTTGGTCCAACGATACTCATTTCATTTTTAAAAACATTTACTAACTGTGGCACTTCATCCAAATGAGTCCTTCTTAAAAATTTCCCGAACTTAGTTATCCTTGGATCATTTTCCCCAGCCCATTCCGGACCATATTCTTCAGAATTTTCAATCATCGTTCTGAACTTTAACATTACAAATTCTTTCCCGTTTCTTCCAGTTCTGACCTGTGAATACAGGACCGGTCCTTTTGAAGTAATTTTTATCAGTATAGCCGAAATAAAAAGCACAGGAGAAAGAATTATTAACAAGAAAACTGAAATAAAGATATCAATTAGCCTTTTTGTCAGTGTAGCAGCCGGAGACATTATTTCCGGCATTACTTCAATTAAGGGAACCCCGTAAATTTGATTTGTTCTGGCAAGACCGCTTACAATTTCATAAGTGTCCGGCATAATTTTCAGATTCACTTCAGTTCCTGAGCAATACCTTATAACATCTAGCACTTTACTCTTTTCATCCGGTTCAAGTGCAATAAGTATCTCGGATATTCCAAATCCTTTAATTAAGGAAGGAAGGTCTTCTATTACACCAATGGCATCTCCATTTGGGCCATTAGGGGAAATAAATCCTTCTACTTTATAACCGAGTTGTGGAAACTTCCTGATTATGTTTAAAAGCTCTTTTCCTTTTTCTCCGCTTCCAACTATAAAGGAATTTCTAAGCCCAATTCCTTTTTGAAGAAGACTTCTTTGAACACTTCTAATAATAACCCTTCCCAATCCAACGAAAAAGACCATGGTAATCCAGTAAATCAATATTATGAATCTTGAAATTACGGGAGCATTACTCATCATGTCATCAATAAGGATAGCAAAGAACAATATTAAACTACCAATTGAAACAGCTTTAAAAACCGAAGCAAACTCATCAAATCTTGATCGTACAAACCAGTGTTGATACAAGCCCGCAAAAATGAAGATAATTGACCAATATAAATACATAGCCACCATAGGCTCAAGGAATGCCGGCGGATTTGCATATTCTATCCAACCTGATTCAACGCGGGTAACATAATATAAAACCCATGCTAAGTTAATAAAAATCAGGTCTGAAAGTACTAAAAAGAATTTTTCAGTTCTTCTTGACAACTAATCTAACCATTATATTAAATTACGGTTAAATTAGATATTCACGTCCATAAAAGAAATGAAATTTAATTAATTCACAACCTGCAAAATAGAGTAAATATCCAGCTTTGGTACATTCATTTCAACATAAGTACCATCATAAATAAAGGGAATTTCTATGCCTTCCGGCTGCTGAATAACTTTAGCCGGTGAAACGTTTGTTTTATACCTGACTTTCAAATTCTTAACCGGAATAATACCTGTATAATGCGACGCTTCCTTAAAGGGTTTAAAATCTCCCATATTGACGAGATTTATCATTATATCACCATCTTTCCTTGCCAGAACTGTATGGATCTTACTCTCGGATTTAATGTCAACCGTCCTGTTTTGGAAAATTTCCTCCAAATAGGACTTCATTACTTCTTTTATAATTTTTTCATCATTTAAATGATATGTCAATCCGATATTAGAATACAGTCCCGATATACTACCACTACCCAGTTTCCTTTCTGTAATAAATGGTGAGTAAACTTTCGAATTATTCCCTGCTACATACGAACTGACCACAACATTTGTGCCTGATTTTGCTTTTACATGATAATACGGGAGGTCCAGCTCATAAAACTTGCTTCCCTTTTTTAGTGAAAATTTTTTATAGACAAAGGACTCTACGAAGCTTACGCCTAGTTCATTTTTAAAATTTGTTACTGCGTCAGATCCTATTATAAGAAGTTTACCTCCGCTACCAGCGTAATTTATAAACTCTGACTTAATACCCGGGCTCAAAACCGATGCTTCAGGTATAACAACCATTGGGTACGAATTTAATTGCTCCACTTGATGTGGCAATATTATACTTACCGGTATCCCGGCATCCAATAGCAGGGATACAATGCCCTGAATATTATCATTCCCACCGCCGTTATATACAGTGTTTGTATTAGCCGCCCAGGTTTCTCTTGATATATATACACCTACTTGCGGGATTATTTCGGAACCGAAACAATATGGCTCTCTACTCCTGCAAAAATCAGATAATTCATTCATTAAAGAAACATTCTTGAGATCTATGCCACCATTTCTATGCTGAAACCAGTAACTCTGATAACCACCTCCCATAGAGATCACTTCAGCTGCCTCAAGCAACAAAAGCTCCTGTGGTTTCGTCCCTTTATCAGAAAAACTCCATGACATAAGGTCCCAGGGTATATTATAGGCTGCAAAAAATCTTGAATCATATGAAGCATCATAAACCCAGTTTTTACCCGACATATCAGCAGAAAGATAATCGACATCAATGGTTATTGGTTCAGGCATCATCTTTGAATAAGCCCAGTTTATGCCAACTTTAAAATAAGGATCGAATGAATGAATTCTATCTACATAACTCTCTGCGTATTCGACATATGAATCCCTTAGAAATTCTATATACTTCCTGTAATTTACTTCGTCATCTTTTGAAGGTATCTCATTAAGCCCGGTTTTCTGTTTCAATAAATTTTTTACTTTATTTCCATGCTCCGGGTCAAGCGCCCAGCTGTCTGCGTCGATCCATATTCCATCAATTCCATATCTGCTAATTATTTCCTTAATCTGTGGCAAGAAATATTCATGGGCATAGTCACTAAATATTGATATTTTCCCGGCATCCGCTTTACCTGAATTATCGATCCTTCCCCAATCCGGATGCTCTTTTACTGCCTGCGCATCCATAATTGTGGTATAGTGTGAATAGAGATCAATATTATGTTTAAGTGTAAGGCGTCTCCAGATTTCCAGAACATCCCTTTCGTACGGTCCGGCAACAAAGCCAACGTCGGTAGGATAACTTGCAATACCATGAACACCTTTAGTATCTACCTGCACAAAGTCAGGTTTTATAATTGCGAGTAATTGTTCAATTTGTGTTTCATTAATTCCTTTGCCAATATTCTTATCATCCATAGTTGCATGAAAATCAAAATGCAGACCAAAAAATCTTTTGTTTGTTTGCGCATTTATCTCTCCGCTATTCATAGACAACAGCAACACCGGTAGTATCAATGTTAAAAAATATTTCAATATTCCATTCATCATAGCTATACGCTCCTTTTATATAACATATCCATTTGAGGGATCTGGAAATTTGATGTTTGGAAAAATCCCACAGGAGCAATAATTTTAAATCCCAGACTACTCAAATAATCATGCATTTCTTCAAATAAAGGTTCACCTTCATACATTTCTACAAATGAAGTTTCAAACAAGATATAATCAACAACTTTTATTTTTTCACCCGCTCCCTTTAATACTTCTTTTTCAAAACCCTGTACGTCAAGTTTCAAAAGAACGGGTTTACTTAGATCATTCTCGGCCAAAAAACCGGCAAGTGTATCTACCTCAACACTGATTTTAGATACATTTGAAGTACCGGGAACAAGTTTTTTTTGATTTTCGTGGATAGGTAAAGCTGAACTGGCATGCGAATAATCGTTCCTGTAAAAATCCAGGGTACCAGTACTTGATCCAAGTGCTTTATTGAACAATATTATCCCATTATTATCCTTAGTGTTTTCTTTTAATATTTTGAAAATATCGGGATCAGGTTCAAATGAATAAATCTTAGCTGAAGGGTAAATGTAACTTGAAGCGATTGCGAACTGCCCCATATTAGCACCTACATCGATGATAGAGCTTAAAGTGCTGCAATAATTTTTCAATGCCAGGTTTAACTGGTATGATGCAAGAGACCTTCCACTTTTTCTAATGTTTTTTAAAAACTTTTTGTCCCTGGAATAAATTTTAAGTCCAGCTAATATTTTCTCAAGTTTATTTATCAATCTATTGTATTCCTTTAATTACTTTAATATACTTTGACAAAGAATGGTCAAGAGTAAAGTTATTCTCAAAATACTTTCTTGCATTTGCCCCCATTTTACATCTCAACTCGGGATTATCGAGTAAATAGTATATTTTTTCCAGTAATTCGTCCTCATCAATTCCTGAAATAGAAAAACCGCATTCTGCCTCTTTGATAATTCTGCCGACCTCTGAATCCTCATTACAGAATGATATAACAGATCTGCCTGAGGCTAGAGTCGTATAGAGTTTACTCGGCATTAGCAGCCCTTCCATATGCTTTTCATAGGTGACAATGGAAACAGATGAGGATGTAAGCGAATATGGAAGCATGGATTTCTTTTGATAAGGTATGAACATAACATTTTTGAGAGAATATTCTTCAGCCATTTTCATAAGTTTCTTCTTTTTTACACCATCACCAATAAAAAGAAAAATAATCGAATCATTTTCGGTTTTCCTTGCAGCATTGATCAATACTTCCAGTTCGTATGAAGCGCCAAGATTACCCGAATATTGTACAATAAATTTACCGGATAGCGAATGCTCTTTTATGAAAATGTTTTCACTTTCATCGATGGGTTTAATAAAATCGGCATCAGCCCAGTTATGGATCGTTACAATCTTATTTGTGTTATCAATTCCATATTCATTGAACTTTTCTGTGATAGTATTATTCATAGTACTGCTTATCGCAATTACATTTGAAGAATAATTTAAACTTTTTCTGTCCCAGAATTTCCAGAATTTGGATAAGAAGCTATCCTCCTTGATGTATTTTAGCTGTATTGCTTTTTCCGGGAATACATCATGAACAAGTACTATGTATGGAGTATTCCGGAATGTTTTTATAAGATATCCCATAAACGGAAGAAAAGGGGGATTAGAGACAATTAAAACCGGTGAATTCTTTTTGGAAACAAAAAAATGAATAAACGACATTACGAAGAAAGAAATTGAATTGAATATCTGACCTTTCTTGGAATTTTTATTCATCCGGGTGGCTTTTACCCTTCTTATGTTTACCCCGTGAAAATTTTCTCTTTTTGGAGCGTCAAGCTTACCTGCATAGGTGGGTTTTGCAGTAATTACATCTACAATCAAGCCATTCTGAGTCATTCCGATAGCCAGCTCAGTCAACAACTGCCCAGTACTTGCTACATCCGGATAGAAGTATTGCGAAAGAATTCGAATATGTGAATTATTATCCATTTTTCCGATCAACAGACTGTTTCATTAATTTAGTGATTATTTCCAAAACATTATCTACTGTAATCATATTTAGACAATCAATAGTAGGACATGTTTTGCCTGCATTTCTGGTACAATACTGCATATTTTCCCCTGAGGAACAATTAAGCTTATTATAAATTACATAATGTTTATCTCCGACCGGATTCGAAAATAGAGGATTTGTTGGACCAAACAACGCTAAAGATTTAGTTTTTACAGCCCCCGAAATATGTAATGGAGCAGAATCTCCTCCAATAAAAAGATCGCTTCTCTTTATTAGTTCGGCATTAAAATGAAGCGGCTTTAAGAAAAACATTTTATCAAAGTCCTCAGAGGAGGATACAATTTTCTTAAATTCACTTTTATCATATTCATTTCCAACTATAGCAACTTCGAATCCCATATTTTCTTTTAATTGATAAATTAGCATCTTGTAATTTTCAAGTTTCCATCTTTTAGCCTCCCATCCAGCTGTCAAATGAATACAAATCAATTTCTTATGGGGGTCGTATCCACGCTTTGTAAGTTCTTTCTCTACAATTAATGATATTTCTTTGTTTAAAAAAATGTCAGGTTTAAGATTAACATTACTGACTGCTTTCTCCCAAGATCTTTCATCAACGTTGAGTAAAATTTTCAATAAGTTAACATATTTTAGAATTAGATGACCTTTTTCGACACTAAAATCCCTGGTAATACTATTATTAAACATAAAACCAAACCCTTGTTCATTTCTTCCAAACGTATATTTTGCCCTGCTAAGAAATGAATATAAAGTTGTTAAAAAAAGTCCAGTATAATCTATTACAATATCATATTTTTTTTCTCTTAATTTTTTTAAAAAATTGGCTTTACCCTTAAGATCAAATTTTCGATTACTTTCTGAATATTCAGCAGTTCTGATAGAATCAAAAATTAGGACATCATTGATAAAAGGATTCGATTTTAGGACTTCTGCGGCTCTTGATTTTACCCAAACGTCTATTTCGGAATCTGGGAATAGATTCTTCAATACTCTTAGTACTGGCGTTTGGAGTAGAACATCACCTCTAAAATATAAACTTATAAATAAAATTCTTCTTTTACCTTTAATATCAGAATATTTTAGATTTCTTTTTTTAAAAAAAAATATCAATCTTCCTAAAGTATAGATTGTTATTTTTAGTTTTTGTTTAAAGGTTTGTATATCTTTATTATAACTTCTATAAATCTTGAATATTTTCTTATCGGTCAACATTTTGCTTGATAAATTTTTCGAATCTTTCAGTTGCTTTAATCCAATTCAATTTCTCTCTCACCGAATAATAACCTGCTAAAGATAGTTTTTTTCTCAATTTATTGTCTTTTATGAGCATTGCTACGGCATTGTATATCGAGTCCGAAGAATCAAACTTTATATAAAGAGCGCTTTCATTTTCAACAGTATATTCAACTACTCCTCCAACTGGCGTAGAAACAAGTGCACACATACAAGCCATAGCTTCAGCCGGAGCAAGTGGGCATGCTTCTTCGCGACTAGCTAATATAAAAATATCGGAGTTACAATAAATATCTCTTATCTTTTCATCATCCGGATTTTGATAATATTCAATATAATCCTGTATATTTGAATAATCATTTTCTCTAAAGTATATTAAATTAATATTTTTAAACTCATTTTTAATTCTAACAATTTTTAATATAATATTCTCAACCCTTTTTATCTTATTTGAACTATTAATAAAAGATATATTTACGATATCTTTATTGAAATTCTTATTGTGATTATAGAATGTATCAGAATTAACTCCATTAAGTATTACTTCTGAGTCAAACCCATATTTTTGTTTAATTATATTTTTTGAATAGTTAGAGACACAAATATAACGAAATAAGGGTAAAAAGCTCTTCCGTACCCATTTTTCTTCAGAAATGAAAGATGATTCATTAGCCTGCACAAAATAAATTTTGACACCCTTTGACTTTTTGAGACTAGCGATTTTTAATGCAGCCGGCCAAAAAGAAGTAATAATTACATCTGCATCTTCCAAAAAAATATCATGGATAAATGTAACTTGTTTGATATTAAATTTAGTTTTCTTAAATAAAACTGCATCAGTATCTTTTTTAATAACTAAATCTATAAATTTTTTTAAAAATCTTTTCCCTAAATTTATAATTTTAATAATATTGATTTCCCCTCGGTAATTGAATGGCCAAAAGGGATAATATACTGTAACATCATGTCCAAGTTCGGTCAACCTATTCGCGTATTCAAATATAACCCTGATTGCTCCTGATCTTGATACAAATGGTATAACAAAATTAATCTTCATAAAGATGTTTTAAAATATTCAGTTTTTTAAATAAATATGAATATTTATAAAAAATTTCCATTATAGTGGATTTGATTTAAAATCCTTTAACATAAATTTAAAATAATCTAAGTAAGTTCCAACATTTTTTGCATCAAATATCTCACTGCCTGAATTAACTCCAGGATATATTTTTGAGAATGAAACTAGCTGTGCGACAATAGATGAAATATCTCTTGGATTAAAATATAAGGCGTTTAGACCACAAATCTCACGTGCAAAAGGTAAATCGGAAGCTAAAACAGATAGACCACACTGTTGAGCCTCCAACAGTGGAAACCCCATAGTTTCTGTCATTGATGGAAAAATTAGAGCGTCAACATTTTTATATACATTATAAATAGAATCATAAGATACTTTTCCGATAAACTTTACAAATTCATTTGAATTCCCTTCCAAGGTAATTAATAATGATATTTTTGGTGAATTTAATTCATTGTATTTCATTATAGCATTAATCAGTCTATCATTATTTTTATATCTTTCATTATTAGTAGGATAGAATAATTTTATCTCACTAGAATCAAGCATTGATTTCAAATTTTTATCCAAGGGAGCAGTATTATTTACAATACTTCCTACAGGCGGTCTGATTATTTGAATAGGACAGGTGTAACCAAATTTTTTTTTGAGGGCACTCTTCATCCATTCTGTTTGTACAATTACTCCATTTATATATTTTTTTTGATCAATGATAATTCGTTTCAACAAAAGATTATACTTTATCCAATTACTAAATTCTAATTCAAAAAAACTTAAATTAGAAAAAGGGATTGGCTGGTGTATCAGAGCAAAAGTTCTTATTCCTGGGACATTTACAACATAATTTTGCAATGAGAGAAGCGCCTGGAAATTTTCTTTCTTTAAATAATTAGGCAAGAAACGATTTTGAAATTTCCATTTTTCCAGAAAACTTTTCTTATACCTATCATCAAACCTGACTTTTACAGATTCATTCTCATATTCGCAAAGTTCTTTTCTTGAAACAAGAAACTCCAACTTCAATTTACTCTTAATAAAAAAGTCCTGTGATTTATTGATCTCTACCAGAAGGGATTTTACAAGAGAAAAAGCTCCCCGTTCATTGAGAGCTGTAGCATTGACAAGTATGTTCATACTGACACCTCTTCTTTTAGCCACTTAATTAAGATTTTCATGATAATAAAATCTAACTTCTTTTAAATATACCAGTAAGATTTTTAATGTAATTCAATTTTAGAATCCAGCTAAATGAAAAATACAAGGTTAAAACAATAAAACATATAATAGCTGAATTTTGTATTACCAGTAGTTTGTTATTCAGGTCAAAAGTGAAAATTTCTTTTAATGGTAATGCTATTAACAATGTTGCAGTAAAAATTATAAATAAATACAACAATTTCGTCTTATACTCTTTAAACCTTCCAAACAATCTCCGCATTCTTATTAACATTAACATTCCGAATATACCGAATGTCAAAGCAGTTCCAATGGAAACTCCAAAATAGCCAAAGAAATAGCTAAACAAGTAATTAAATCCGATCCCACACGCAAAAGATATGGCCCCTAATTTGAGTAATAATTTGTAATCTTTGTTTGCAAGATACAAAGCCATTGGTACCATATAAAGTATCCAACTGATCATTCCTAATGATTCCCATAAAAAAGGATTTGATACATAACTAATATCATTTAAACTAAAATTGCCTCTTTGATAAACTAGGCTAAGGATTTCCTTGTTAAGGGTAATAAATATTATAACAATGGGAAGCAATACATACAATAAAGTATTTAGTACTCCGAAAAAAACTTTTTTGGAAGTAAATCTGGGTTTTGAATGAAGTGAAGATGATATATCCGATAGAAGAACACTAAAAACAGAATTAAAAGCCAGTGAGGTAATAAAACCCGTTATTGTAGTTGCATATGTTATTGATGCAATTGCGCCCTGACCATAAAATGAAGCAAAGAAATTTCTAGATGATAAGAAAATCTGGTTGAGCAATACTAAGAAAAAAATCGAGCCACAACTTTTAATGATGACTTTAGTAACGGGATCTAATTTTGGCATCTCAAAAGTAATTTTTCCCCCATACCGTACAAGAAACAAAGCCAACACAATACATATTAGTGAATTACCAACCAGGTTTGCAATAGCCAAATTATAAATCAACTCATTTTCTATATATGGCAGAAAAATTGATATAAATATAGTTATGGTTAATAATACATTAACAATTGTAGGGAAATAAAACTTTTTTATCCCATTAAAAACAGATTGGTAGTACCCTATCAATCCTTTAATAAGTAAGACCGGAAATATATAAAAGGAAAGTTCAATTGCTTGTTCTCTTTTCGATCCTTCAAAGCCAGGCAAAAGTATATCAATTACAAAACTATTTCCTAGAATAATTACTGCTGCTATCGGAATACTGACAAAAAATACAATCTTGGATAAATTATTGAAAGAAACCCATAATTGAGAAAGTTTTCCACTTGAAAACAGAGACGAATATTCACTATTAACAACTCCTCTAATTGAATCAATTCCTGCAAGCACCAAAATACTATCTGGTATTAATATTAGAGCAGAGTAAACATCTGCTTCATTCGATACACCTAAAATAGAAGCTATAATAAGGTTCTTAGCAACATCAAGGATCTTTATAAGTATTGTAATTATAAAGACAACGGAAAAAATCTTGAATAATTTTTTGCTCAAGAAATATTGTCTGTTAATTGTTGGCTAGAACTTTTTTCATAGTATCTCAATCTAAATGAGAGAGAAATTAATATCCAGATTACTAAAGCTGATGCACCATATAAACTAAAATAAGGTTCAAAAATAAAAGTAATGTATAACCCTATAAATGATAACTGAAGTCCTTCAATATAAACTTTGTATTTCTCAAAAAAATCCGTTCCTTTTTTAAAAAAGAAGGAATAGAATGAAGCTCTAAAAATAAAAGAAAAATAGAGAATAAACCCTATAAATCCCATTTCAAGTATAGTTCTTAAATATGTATTATGAGAATGTAAAACCTTCACAATATAAAAAGGTAGTATCGAATCTCTATGGTGAATGAATGCATCAAACCCATAACCAAAGAAAAGATTTGCTTTTAATAATAAATAAGTTGCGTACCATGCTTGTAATCTCCCAAGTGAAGATTCGTCATAACCAAAATTTTTAACGGATAAAAATCTATCAAGTATAACATTTGAGAATAAAAGTGAAAATACAAGGAATAGAATAAAAGCAGGAACGATAATCTTTGGTTTTTTAACTATATAGAGCAAAAATGACAATACTATGGCAAGCCAAACACCCCTGGTTTGAGCTAGAAAAATCCCTAAATAAATAAAAACTAAGGTTATAATATATGGTATAATCTTTTCATTTTTAGCCCGGTTAAGGATATACGAAATATTAAACATAGACAAAATCATCAAGAAAGTTGCCATGATGTTGTAATCCTGCCACAGAGATCTAAGCCTTAGCCTAGTATTAAACCCTGAACCAATAAATACATATAAAGAATAAGCACCTAATATAGCTCCAACAATAAAAAGGTAAAAGAAGAATTTATCTAAGAATTCTGGTGTTAGATCAATATTGTTAAAAATAATAAATATCAGTAAAGGAATAAAAATTGTTGCAAAATAATATCTAACACCAATTCCTGGTTCCGGTGACTTAATGATTATAAATACACCCCAAATCAATAGTAAAGTCCACATAAAGATATTTGGAAGCTTTACATCAAGATTATTAAATTTATACTCATTCAAAAGAAAAAGTGAAAAAAAAATTAATACATAAAATCCTGTGATAAGCCAATCACCATCAATAATGAGCAAAGTGGGTAAAAGTAACAAGAAAAATTTTGTATCAGTGGGAACATTAAATTTCTGAACCAATACTTTATACATTTTGTCTGGCTTTCAAATAGATTTCCGAATAAACAAAGCTATATCCATATACAACAAAGAATACAAATCCCATAATACCTAAAACAACCAGAGATCGTTTCGGCTTTGCTTTTTTATCAGGAATTGCAGGCGGGTCAAGAATCAAAACAGAGGGAGTCTCTTTATTCTCTTCAATTTTTGCTTGTTCGAATAAAGGCAAAACAAATGTTAAAATCTTGTTTTGAATTTCAACATTTCTTTTTAATCTAAGATAGTCAGTTAGGATTTGCGGTTTTCCTTTAAGACTCAGCATGCTGGAATAATCATCAGTATTCATTATATTTGAGGCTTGTTTTCTTAAAGAAGCAATCTTTTCTTCTTGAGCTTTTATTTCAGGTTGATTTGGAGTTAAAATTTTCCTAAGAAGATCAAGCTTTACCTCCTCTGAAGCAATCTGTGCTTCAATTTCAACTTCAGTTTTTATAGCAGCCTGAACAGTTAAATCAGGTGCTAATCCATAAATTTCTTGGAAAACTTTTAAAGAATCTTCAGCATCCTTTAGATCCTTTTTCACAATTTCATATCTTGATTCAATATATTCCCTGTTGTTTCGTGCATCCTGAACACTTAATTCAGTATTAATTTTGTTTAGTTCTGATATTAGAAATTCAACAATCTCTTTTGCTTTTGCAGGATCTTTATGAAAAGCTCCAATGGACATTGTACCTGCAGCTTTGTCAATCGATATGGACATAATTTCTTCTCGAAAAGCTTTTATTGCATCATCCATCAACTTATAATCCAATTCGCCCTCAGATTTTAAATTAAATTTAATAATTGTGGCTTCAACACATCTTCTACTAAGTAAAATGTTTTCATATAAAGATAATTCCTTAGAGGAAGAACCACCGGCCAAATCTCCAAATTCACCTAATTCCGGTAACCCACCCAGCAAACCTGATAATCCCGCTGCATCTGAAGAACTTTTGACAGTAGCTTCAGATAAGAAAATAGGTTCCATTACAAAAAATGCTAATATTACACCAAATAATAACGCTACAACCGTACTTATGATTAATCTTCTTTTATACTTAATAAAGACTTTTATAAAATCAGCTAAAGTAAATGATTTTTGTTTTATATCGGTTTTCACTATATATTATATTCTTTTTTTAATCCCTGCTAATTAATATGAATGTAGTTATTACCCCGATCACCACGCCGGCTACCTGGGCTATTACGCTAATAACATCTTTAAATTCTTCTTTGACAATCTTTGGAACATAAATATAATCTCCCGAACCTATCTCAACGTCATCGGGTTTATACCAGCCACGGGAGTTGAACTTTATCACCCTTACATTTCCTTCTTCGGCTGAAAGAGAGAATCCTCCCGCTTTTTCTATATAATATTCGTAATTCTCACCTTCTTTATAAGGTACATAGCCTTCATTGTTTACCTGTCCATAAACATATACTATGTTCTTGTTGTCATTAATGTAAACAATATCTTTATCTTCAAGTATTACATTCTGACTTAAATCATTTTCTTTAAACAAAGCCGGGAAATCTACTATCACCCTGTTCCTCCTGGATTGTATATCCTGCCAGAAATTTGTTTTATCTTCTTCTGAAACGATCAAATCATTTGCCCTTTGATTTACGTAGATCTCGAGCGTATCTTTTGCTTTATATTCCTGATCGTAATCCCTGAATACAATTGATAATGGAAGATAGGCGTCTCTTGTAAATCCACCCGCCATCTCAACTAAATCTTTTAACCGCGTCTCCTTAAAAGATATAGGGTAATAACCGGGACGCTTAACCTCCCCAAGAATAGCTACTGTTCCCTTCTTATAATACTCCGGTTTAAACTTCACGAATATCCTGTCATAATTCTCAATTGCAAAACTTTTATCTTCATCATAGCTTAGATTAATAACTTCAAACCCGCCTTTATCTCTATAGGGCCTGTAAAGAGTAATACTATCCGGTTCGGCATCGGGCTGGAAACCCCGTCCAAGACCAACAGCAGTTTCAAGGTCATCACCTTTTGAATATTCATAAGAACCCGGTAATTGGACTCCACCGGTAATGGTTAAATAGTTCCTATCCATTTGAAGACTTGTCAGCTTTAATACATCCCCTTCTACAAAATACGGATTATATCTATCATCTCCGGTCATGAAGTACTTATAAATATCTACTTTTGATTTTGTGCCGTTTTTATGTATGATTTCCAAATTTCTCAGAGATATTTGAGGGACTAACAGCTCCCGTTCATTTTGCTTTTCATATGTCAATCGGGAAACATTGGTTGTATCAAAGAATAATCTTTTTAAAACCTCTGACGGCCTGGTAACTGAGTTTACTTCATATGAGCTTTGTACCATACCGGTTATCTTAACGATAAATATCCTTGGCATAGTCAAAGTAAAGCTCACATCACTCGAATAATATCTTTTCTTGGTTGCTGCAACAACTCTTCTTTTTGCTTCACGCAATGTAACACCATTTACATCTACTTCTCCAACAGTAGGAATAACAACAACTCCTTCAGGAAGTACGTAGATCGGCACTTGTTGATTTAGATAACCATAGATCCCAAAATTGAACAGATCATTTGGACCAACGATATACTTATCCGGATCGATCGCGCCTTCCAGCGGTGTTAGCTGGCTATGCACATTTGCATCTGTAAAGGAACCAAACAATTCCGGTGCATCAGCATTTATTCTGCTGGATGGTATTTGTCCTCCCTGTTGCTGCATCATCTGCTGTAAAGGGTCATCAGACTGTTGATCACTTTGTTGCCCAAGCTGTGCATTAGCATGACATGCGATAGCAAGTAACAACACGATTAATAAAGCTATCCTTTTCATATTCATTAAAGATTAAAATTTGCTATTGTTTTCTCTAAAACATGCTGAGTATCATCAGTCACATAAGTCTCACAATAAAATCTGAGCAATGGTTCAGTTCCCGAAGCTCTGATAATTACCCAGCCATTGTTAAAAAATAATTTATATCCGTCAAGGTCTTCTACTTTCTCAACTTTCTTCCCGGCTATCTCATCACCGGCTTTTATCTGTGAACAGTTTTCGAGCGTTGTATTTTTCTTTTCATCTGTTGTATGTACATCGATACGTTTATAAAAATATTTGCCAAATTCATCTTCCAATTCCTTCTTAAGCTCTGTTATACTTTTACCTGTCTTGGCGAGCATCTCCATATACATAAGGCCGTTATAGACGCCGTCTCTTTCCGGCAGGTGACCTTTAATTCCAATACCGCCGCTCTCTTCAGCACCTATCATTACATCTTCTTCTATCATATATTTCGAAATATGCTTAAAACCGATAGGCACAACTACCACGTCCAATCCGTACTTTTCACAATACTTCTGGATCAGTTCACTTGTTGAGAAGCTTCTGACTACCTTACCTGTTAATTTCTTTGTCTTATGGAGATACATCAAAAGAAGTGCAAACATCTTTTGTGCATCGAGAAAATCACCCTTTTCATCAATAATTGCGATCCTGTCAGCGTCGCCATCAGTAACAAGTCCGATGTTATATTCACCGCTTTCTTTTATCGTGGTCATAATACCGCCGACATTCTTTTCAATTGGTTCCGGAGCTCCGCCGGGGGTTCCGTTTATGGGGAATGACGGGTTAACAACATTATTGATTTGTTCGATTTTCATAAACTCATTTACTGTATTCTGGCCAGCTCCAAACATTGTATCATATATACCCTGAATACCAGAATTCTCGATACTTTGTATATCTATACCCTTTTTTAAATACTCTATAAAGTAGCCGCGGCCATCAAAGTATTCGACTGTTCCTTCTTGAATGAGTTGTTCAATGTTCTTATCATTGTTCACTTCAATACCGGCCAACTCAGCTTCAATAATTTTAATCTTATCAGGATTCATCGAGCCGCCAAACTCATCTTTTAGTTTGTAACCGTTATACTTGAATGGATTATGTGAAGCTGTGATCATCACACCAAACGGCATTTCTTTATCTCTGCTCACTAATGATACTGTCGGTGTAGTAACAAACGTTTCCGTTAAATAAACTTTTATTCCTTCGTTACCAAACACTTCAGCCGCACAGTGAGCAAACTCTTTTCCCAGAAAACGGGTATCATATCCGACAATAATGCCGTTTGAGATCTTCGGATGGTCTTTAAACACCTTAGCAACAGCTAATGAAACTCTCGAAACGTTTTCAAATGTGTAATTTTCACCGATGACGGCACGCCAGCCGTCTGTCCCGAATTTTACTGGTTCAGGTTTACTCATTAATTGTTATAATTGTTATTTCCTGTTTTCATTTACCCAGTTACGGACATAATCTATTGTCTCGTAAGTTGGTGTTCCGGGAGTAAAAAGATTACCTACTCCCATTTGTTTAAGCTCTTCTATATCCTGATCCGGGATAATTCCACCTCCAAATAGTAAAACATCATCCATACCTTTTTCTTCCATTAATTTCTTAACCTTGGGAAAGATAGTCATATGTGCGCCGCTGAGAATACTGATTCCAATGGCATCTGCATCCTCCTGCAGAGCTGCTTCGACGATTGTTTCCGGTGTCTGCCTCAAACCCGTATATATTACTTCCATACCGGCATCTCTGAAAGCAGCGGCAATAACTTTGGCACCCCTGTCATGTCCGTCTAACCCTACTTTCCCTATAATAACCCTTATTTTACCCTGATCTGTTTGAGTATTTTTCTCTTCAACCATAATTTTATTAAAAACTTAAGAATTCCAAAATTATTGTTATATTAATACTTCTTCAAGTGATTAAATATTCCTTATTTACGCCTCTTTTGGCACTTCCAAAGCCCCTATATCCCTGTGTGAAACACGCTGATATATCAAAACTGCGAAAATACCTACTATAACAGCAAACCAAAGTGTGGCTACTCTGATAATAATTGTTGATGCGACGGATATATTCTTTGGAATATTCAATATTTGCAATAAACCCGTCAATGATGCCTCTGTTACTCCCAATCCACCGGGAAGCATTGCTATTGCTCCGATTAATGTCGAAAAACCGGAACTAAACGTTGCTGTTAGGAGACTAACTTCTATATTTGTCGATGATGAAAAGACATTAAGAACTATGTAAAAACCTATACATTCAAAAAACCATGAGAAAACACTTATAATGAACGCAATGACCAGCGGTTTAAATCTTACTAACCTGTAAATGCTATCATATGCCGTATGGAATTTCTCCGCGTGTTTTGAAAGAATTTTAATTTTTTCCAATAACGATATTAGATAAAGACAAGCCTTCTTCCAGCTAATAAGCAGTGTAAGACCCATAAAAATTACCCCGGTAATAATTATCAGTGTCTGTCCATAATCAAATACATATGCCCCAACTATACACAGAAAAACTATTGAAAGGAAATCTGTTAACCTTTCAGCGACAACGATCGGAGCGGATTTAGAAACAGGAGTTCCGTTTTCTTCCTTGAGCAGGTAAGACTTCAAAACCTCGCCCATTTTACCGGGAGTGACACTCATCACAAACGCGGATAGGAATATAAGAAAGCTTCTTCCTGTAGTTAGTTCAATCCCAAGGATCTTGCGGTAATATTCCCACTTCAAGAATCTGAAAATGTAATTAATAAATGAAAGTGCCAGGATCAGAGGGAAGAATAACCAGTTAAACTCTCCGAAAGCTTCAAGAAGTTTATCAAAGTCTGCGTAAACACTAAAGGCGAGAAAAATGATCGCACCCGCTACGGCTGAAAAAAGTATTCTCTTTTTATATTTAGAAAACAACCGTTTTCTGTTCGTTTAATAAAAAATTTTAACCGTAGTAATGCTCTATATGATTTTCATTAAATTGAGGTACAGCTTTTTAAGCGGAAGTCCGACTACATTATAGTAATCTCCGTTAATTTTATCTATGAATAAACACCCAAAATCATCCTGTATTCCATAAGCCCCTGCTTTATCGAGCGGCTTGAAATTTTTGACGTAATATGCTATTTCTTCGTTATTTAGCTTACGAAAAGTAACGCTTGTACGCTCATAATCGAATCTTTCTTTCCCTGTCTTTGTATCTATTATGTTAAATCCTGTATAAACATAATGAGTTTTTCCGCTGAGTCTTTTGAGGAATTCTGCAGCTTGTTTTTGATTTTTCGGCTTACCGATCATCTTTTTCTCCAGCATAACCACCGTATCCGCGCCTATAACTATCCTGTTTTCAAATTCAAACGCAACTTTACGGGATTTGTGTAATGCGTTATACTTTATAACGTCAAGCGGTTTTAGGTCACTCCCCTCTTTTTCTTTGATGTTGCTGTCTATCGATACAAAATTCAACCCAAGCTGGTTAAGCAATGCAACCCTTCTGGATGATTTCGATGCCAGCACATACTGACGCTTGAATATTTTGGATATCTTATTCGCCATTATTTATTAAGCAGCTCTTTTACTTTTGAAATAACTTCACCCTTTTCCACCAGCATTCTCTCACCGGACCTCCTTAATTTAATCTCAATCTTTCCGTCTTTAAGGTTCTTTTCACCGACTATCACATGAACAGGCATACCAGTAAGGTCTGCATCAGCGAATTTAAACCCGGGGCGGACATCTATTCGGTCATCGTATAAGACCTCCACTCCGTTTGATTCCAATTCCTTATATAATTCTTCGCACGTACTCACAACTTCTTCTTTGTTTGTATTAACACAAATCAGTGTAACATCAAAAGGAGCCAGTTCCCCTTCCCAGATAATACCGTTATCATCATAATTCTGTTCGATGTAAGCAGCTGCAATTCTTTCCACACCAATACCATAACTTCCCATTATAATAACGTTCTCTTTACCGTTCTCATCGAGATACCTTGCATCCATTGCTTCAGCATATTTTGTACCGAGCTTGAATATATGACCTACCTCGATAGCTTTGACAATCCGGAGATTCCCTTCTCCGTCCGGTGAACCTTCACCGTCTTTCACCACTCTAATGTCTTCATATTCGATGTTCGGGACATCCCTCTTCAGATCTATATTCTTAATGTGATAATCATTTTCATTGGCTCCGCTGATCAGTTCATCGGCTTCCTCCAGCCTAAGGTCAGCTATGATCCTTATTCCATCTGTCTTTAACCCAATCGGCCCTATCGAACCTGCTTCAGCGCCGGTTATACCGGCTAATTCCTCATTATGGCCGGGTCTTAAACCTGCACCAAGGAGCCTCTCCAGCTTAGCTTCGTTTACCTCATCATCTCCTCTAACCAGCACCAGAATATATTCGTCTTTTTCAACACCGCCTTTCACGAATACACGCGATTTAGCCAGTCGTGACTTATCTGCTAATTTAAGAAATTCAGCCAGCTCATCGATAGAC
>CALGOI010000429.1 GCA_937959065.1 uncultured Ignavibacteriota bacterium
TCTAGAATGGGGGTGATGCAATCATACAGGGTATTATCAAAGACATAACTTAATAAAAAAAAGCCGAGAAAGAACTTATTGATTCTGAGAAAGCAATATTGACGGGAAAAATGGTAAGGACTGTGGCTCACGAGATACGCAACCCGCTCACGAATATCATGCTTTCACTCAAACAGCTGGAGAAAAAAATAAAAGATAACAGTAGTGATATAAAAAATTTCATAGACATCGCGGGGAAAAATACGGTTGTGATAAATACACTTATAGATGAAATGCTCCAGGCATCGAGCCTTGGCGAAATGAGCTTTAAATCCGGATCGCTGAATGAGATCATCGAGGAGTCAGTTAAATTTTGCAAAGACCGGATAGATCTGCAGGAAGTAGAGCTCGTGATGAACCTAGATAAAACAGTTGATTGCCGCGAACTCGATCCCGATCAATTGAAACGAGCTTTTAACAACGTTGTCATAAATGCCGTCGAGGCAATGAGCAGTTGTAAGAAGAAAATACTCACTATATCCAGCAAAATGACTAACGGTGACTGCACCATCACAATATCCGATACCGGTGAAGGCATCGAGGAAGACAAGATAAAGGACCTTTTCGAGCCGTTTTATACGGGTAAAGCCGGGGGAATGGGACTGGGGCTTACGCTGGTAATGAACGTGATGAAAAAGCACAAGGCTGAAGTCAATGTCCGAAGCAAGCCCGGAGAAGGCACAGTATTCGAGTTCATTTTTCCATATTGAGTTTTAGTTTATGTTTTAGAATAAGTATTTGTATTAGTTATTTGTAATATTATTTTTCAAAAGTAGAGGATAATTTTGGGTCTGCAGTTTATTTTAAACTGTAGAAACAAAAAAACGGTTAAATGCAGGGACCCTTTAGACTCGACCAAAATACGGTCGAATCAAAAGCAAAATCCCGGCCCGGTGTTTATATCCTGGGTAATAACATTCACGGCACATTCGTCGCAAAGCTTACTGGCAAAACAAGCAGCGATCTTAATGCAGCACTTAAAAAGGCGACCGGCAGGTTCGATAGTTTTTACTATGAGCATGCCAAAGATCCCGGTGATGCGTATCAGAAGGAATGCATGTATTATCATTCGTACACGGACAAGGGATTCCGGCTGGAAAACGACGGACATCCCGAAAGACCGGAAGGGTACGATGATATACGGTGCCTGCAATGCGGGAAATAATATATTAAGCGCATTGTGTTTTCACGCGTTTACCAGACTTAATTATTTAGTCTGAAATTTGAGGTTGAAAAATCAGATACTTCTCCGGAGGTGAAGTGTTTCCGTTTTTTCTTTTCCTCTTTCCTCTTTTCCCGTTGAGTATTTTATTCATTCCTTCCAAGGTGCTTTTCCCGTGAGGATGTAAAAATTGTCATGTATATCTATATCTATACATCGATTGTAAAATGATCGGTTAATTTGTAACGGATACAAAATACTCAGGGGTCAAGTAAGATTAAATGAAGAAAGGGTCAAATGCGCATGTATCACCGATTGTGATTTAAATGTTGGTATAACTTTTGTTTATTTTCAGTGGTTTTGTCGTGCAAAGACTGGGGATGGCATCATGTGTGAAAAATCGGTGAGGGAGTACCTCTCTAGATTGGCTTCGCCGAGCTAAAGGTTCCCGCCTACGCGGGAATGACAGGTGGGGTTCACTCCAGTTGTCACCCTCCGGACGTTTTGACCGGAGGGTCTAGACCACGATTTATGGACGTGATAAAAATCCAATGCGGATATTGCATTAAGTACGAAAAGGTGATTAGTCTCCTCTCCTACGGAGGGGGTCAGCAAATAGGATGAATTCCCATTTTATATTGCCCTTCGGGCATAGTTCTTTTGTCTCACCACAAAAGAACCAAAAAGGTGCCGCGCAGATGAAAATCTTCTAAAATTATTTCGTTCATGCTACGGCAAAAAAACTCACTTCGTTCAGACAGTTTTTGCCGCCCGTTCCGCTGCGCGGGAACGACGCATTCACTCATAATTTCTTAACGCCGATTTCCATATGGCGGTATTGTGTGACACCAGCGGTGTCTATGATTCCACCCTGAAGGTCCGAAGGACTCCGAAGGAGGGTGAAATAATGTCACCCTTTCAGGGTTTGGTTTGTGGTGGATTTTGATTCTATAATAATTTCACCCCTACGGGGTTTGGGATTATTGGAAAATGCATAGCCACGAGCTTTTCCCGAAGGGATGCCAATGGCAAGCTCGTGGTACGTGAGGTCTTTATAAAACGGCTTTAGCCGTTAAGTTTAGTGGCTAAAGCCAATTTTAAAATTAAATCTTTGACCACGCCTTAAAAGGCGTGGCAATTCATTTTCACCGGTGCATGCGGGAGGGGATTTTGGGAAAAGCGGGAAAAGGGGTTGTTTTTTGGTATTTATGGGACGGGAGGGGCAGGCGGAGAGGCAATGGGGACAGGGGAATGGAGTTGTAATGCTTTGGAAAAGTGAGTGAGAAAAGTTATTTTTATTGAAGTAAAATTAAATAATGGAATTTTTTGGAAAATGTTTTATTACTGAGTTACCTGCTGAAGAAGATCAAGCTGAACCGGATCATGTATTTTGTTATAAAACGGATGTAAATGGGAAAAAATTTAAATTTTGTTTTTCAATGTATGAGAAAGATTGGGTATCCGGTAAGGATTTAGAAAGACTTAATATTAATCAGGCCATTTATAAAGTTGTTAATGAAAATAGATATTTATTATCGGGAATTATATTAAACGATAGATGGCCTCTAAAAAGTAATGATGTCTTAACTAAGTCAAAAATTGATAGAGTTCTTTATGAGTCAAATTATCCAAGAACCCCTAAAGAAAAAAAGGAATTTTTATTTAATGCTTTATTTTCAAATAATAAATTAGAAGGGCAATTGAATGATTTAGAGGACACTCGTTACATTACAAATATATTCAAATATTACCTTAGAAGTGCTAGTGAATATCGATTTTATTTGGAAAATCTTTTAAACGATGGGTACATAACCCTTCATCCTAATCTTTCTACGTATAGACAATATAAGATTACGTATGATGGATTAAATTATGGGATAAATTTGAACGAAGAAGGTTATAATTCCAATATTTGTTTTGTGGCGATGTCATTTAGCAAAGAAGACTTACCAATTTTCACTGAAGCAATTGAACCTGCATGTGATATGTTGGGATTTAATGCAAGAAGAATTGACGAAGAACATTATGACCCTGAAAAATCAGTTAATGATGCTATGATAGCTCTGATGAAACAAGCTAAATTCTGCATTGCTGATTTTACTCAACAAAAACATGGAGTTTATTTTGAATCCGGTTACTGTCTTGGAAGAGGAAAGAAAGTAATTTATACTTGTAGCAAAAAAGATTTTGAAGACTCACACTTTGACACAAATCATTTCCCACACATTGTTTATGAAAATCTGGATGAGCTGAGAGATGGATTAATTAAAAAAATTGAAGCTTGGATTTTATAAAATAAATAAATTATTATGAAAAGAATTTTTTTTATCGTGGGATTTAATAATTGGGGTAAAACTTACCTTTTTAGAAATTTATTTAAGAAAGATAAAATATGTGACATAAAAAAAATTAGAAGTTTTCGAACAGATCAAACATACAAGATATTTGATTTCAAATTTGACATTAGATTTAAAGTTATGCAGGTATCAAATGATGATATTGATTTGGAAAAATATTTAGACAAATTAGAAAAATTAGTGTTAGGAAAAAATTGCGAAAATATAATAGTTGCTCTATGTCCTACCACTACTGGGGAGAATATTGAAAAATATAAAGGTACTCATGGACACAATGAGTCGTTAGATATATTAAGAAGTTCATTTATAAAGAGATACGAAAAACATCTAATTTTTTTGGAAAAGAAATGGGATAAAAGAGCTAAATTAGAAATATCCTATATTGAGAAGGAATATAAAAAGAAAAAAGTGAGATTTAAAAGTAAAATAATTAAATCGGTTGATAGGGAGCACCGCAGTAAGGAAGTAATAAAATATTTAATAAATATTTATAAGTAAAAAAATAGTGAATACAAACCAAAAGATAATTAAGTATGATACAGAAGTAGACAAATATATAAAGAAATTAGGGTCATCAAAGGGTACTTTGGAGGAAACAAAAAAGCATGGTT
This sequence comes from uncultured Ignavibacteriota bacterium, assembly GCA_937959065.1. Classification (GTDB taxonomy): domain Bacteria; phylum Bacteroidota; class Ignavibacteria; order Tepidaquicellales; family Tepidaquicellaceae; genus JAEYVS01. The sequence goes on from CALGOI010000429.1 coordinate 4,170, forward strand.
ATGAAAAATATTCTTTTGTTTTGGATAAACTAGAGAAATTTTACCATATCACGAATTATATATCTTCTAAAGGTTATGAACTTGATGATAATGAAAAAATTTTGTTTACATTATTCAGCAAAGCTTCACTAGATGTTTGGGGAATTTACTATTGTTTAAGTAATGGGCTTGAAGTTCAAGCTTCAATTTTATTAAGAAGTTTATTTGAAGTTTTAGTAACAGTGAAAGTTATTCTAAAAGAAAACACTCTTGAAAGGCTTAGGTTATATACTAATTATTCGCATATTGAAAGATGGAATCATATAAAATTACATAAGGAAATGTCAGGAAAAGGTTATTCCAATAAAATTTCATTTGAACAAAGTGAAATTGACAACATTATTGATAATTTTAATAAATACAAAACAGATTACCATCCTCAAAAACCAATACACTGGGCATATAAAGAATTCAGGAAAAACCCTACAATGAAAGATTTATGTGAATATTTAGGTGATGAGTTTGTAAATAATTATATTTTTATTTTTGGAACAGGGTCTAAATTTGTACATGTAAGTCCTATTCTTGAAGGCCATTTTACTCATTATCAAAACGAGAAAAGATTAATAGTTAATTCTTTCAAATTTACGGACTCAACAATAAACGTAAGTTGTCTAGCTATGAATATTTGTTGTGAAGTTATTACTGAAATCCTCAATTTTTTAAAGGTTCAAGATTACGAAGATACAAACCTGTACATCAGGTTTTTCACAGATCAAATTGTTCATATTGGACACAACTATCTGGAACAGAATTCCTAAAACTCACCATGTTTTCCTCTCATCTTATCATTAAACTCTTTTGATCCTCCCCGAGGCACGCTCAGTGAGTTCCAGTTTTCTTTGGCGAGGTATTTTGCCATGTAGACTATCTGGCCGGTGTGGTATGCGTAGTGAGTGAGCTGGCGGTTTATTGCTTCGACCACGAGATGTTCCTCTCCGCGGATCTTTATTTTCTTAGTGAGGTCACCGGGAGTGAGTGAGCCGAGTGCATCGAAGAGGCATTTCCATCCTTTTTCCCATCTTTCGATCAGGTCTTCCTCGTCGGTATAGAATAGCTGTTCGAATTCTTCGTCACGGTTACGCCACTCTTTTTCACCGTCGGATGTAAGGAAGTTGGTCCAGCGCGAGAGCATATTGCCGGATAGGTGTCGAATGATAATTGCGATGGAGTTTGTTTCTTCGTCCGGAGCGAAGAAGAAGTCTTCGTCTTTTATTTGTGTGAAAGCGCGGTCACCGAGGGCTTTGAGTTCGTGGAATTTTTTTATTGCGTCTTCGAGGTAATATTTTGCGAGGTTGTTCATGTAGTAATATAATAATTAGAGAGGAAAAAGAATGTACCACTAATTATCACGAATGTGCACGAATTTCTTTTGTTTGTAGAGCCCTTCGGGCAAGTTCTTTTGTCTTGCTATAATATCTTATTCGTAACGCTCCACCAGGCTTCTTTTGCTTGTCCCCCGCATCAAGTGCGGGCAGGCGCCAGAAGCAAAAGGACAGCCTGTATGAAAATCGTCTAAGCAAACGCTCCGCTATGATTGTTTTTGTATAGCCCTTCGGGCAAGTTCTTTTGTCTCACCATCCCGCATCCGCTATCGCTTGTGCGGGGTAGACGCCAAATACCAAAACGCAACTATATTTCCGCCTTCGGCGTCCTTCTTTTGCTTGCACAAAAGAAGCAAAATGCACGGCTTAATAAAAATTGCCTAAAATTATTTCCGTTTTCTGTTCGGGAAAATAAACTCGCGGTTGAGAGCCGGATAAAGATTAGAGAGCGTTTATGCTCAGACAAATTTTCCCGCCCTCGATACATCGAGGGACACAAAAAACTCCATAATTTTTACGTCAATTTTTCTAATGCCGGTTCTTTTTAGACACCTGCGGTGTATGTGTGTTTACGTCGTGATAATTTAATCCGTAACGTTCCGCGGGGTTCTTTTGTTTGTTATCGCCCTTCGGGCAAGTTCTTTTGTCTTGATACAAAAGAACCAAAAAAATCAAGGCTCACGCGTAAATGCGTCTAACAATTGCTGCGTTTTTTGCTCGAAGAAAAAAACTCGCTCGGAAAAGACCCTCGCTCAAACAGTTTTTCTTCGCCCTCTTCGAGGAGCGCAAAAAGCCTCGCAATTTTACTCTCGCTTCGCTCAAGCCGACGATTTCCGCATGGCCGGTTTTTCAAAAAGTACAGTCTGTCTTTTGTAGTTAATGGCGGTTTGTGAGACACATGTGGTGTCTATGGAAACCCCGAAGGGGTATAATGTTTATAGAACAGTAATCAAAAGGAATTCCACCCCGAATGTGGTGGCACATAATAATTCGAAGGATGAATATTAATTTTACAAACCGGGTTCGTGGTAATTGGTGTTAATTGGTGGTATGAATTTTTTGATCAGCGGGGGAAAATTTTTTTTGAATGTTAATATTTTTGTTAAGAGCGGGTAGTAACTTTTTGGGAAGGAATTAGGGCGGAATTTTGTTAGAGATATTAAGTAAAATTTACGACGAAAAATGGTTGAGACTGAGATATTGTCAAGTGGACATTAGAGTGCTTGATTATTGTTAATAATGTTGGTAACTATGTAACTCTTGTTAATAACTACAATTCCTTAACACAGAATTAGCGATTTTAACACAAAATTAAAAAAATTTGATTTTGTTAATTAGAACAGTTAATTTTGTTTTAACCCCATTCTTTGACTTAATTTTTTAGTTTTTAAGCCAATCAGCAGTTAGCAGTTAAGGGAGATTTTTCCATCAACAAGGGTAAATCTTACGTTAAATCATTTTTCGTTAATTCACAAATTTCATTATGATATGAAAATTACTAGGATATTCACAGCCAAGAGCGAATATGCCGAAGTCACGATAGAATTAGAAAAGAGCTGATCCGTGAGATGCAACTAGGACAGCTCTATAGTTTTCGAGATGAACGACATTCTCATCCCCAAACACTGGTCACAGGTCGCGACCGACATCATCGCACAGAAGTACTTCAGAAAAGCAGGGGTACCAAAGTACCTCAAGAAAGTCAAAGAAGAGGGTGTCCCGGAATGGCTCCAGAGGTCAGAACCGAACGAGGAAAAGCTATCCGAGCTGGACAATGAAGAGAGATTCGGCTCAGAGACTGATTCCGCGCAGGTATTCAACCGTTTAGCAGGATGCTGGACGTACTGGGGCTGGAAGCACGGATATTTCGATACAGAGCAGGATGCAAAGAATTTTTACGATGAGATGTTTTACATGCTGGCGATGCAATTCAGCGCGCCAAACTCACCACAATGGTTCAACACCGGTTTAAGCTGGGCTTACGGGATCAAAGGTCCCGCTCAGGGCCACTATTATGTAGACGGCAACACGGGCGAACTAAAAAGGTCCGAAGACGCTTACACTCACCCACAGCCGCACGCGTGTTTCATTCAGTCAGTCAGCGATGACCTGGTGAATGAAGGCGGAATAATGGATCTCTGGGTGAGAGAAGCCAGATTATTCAAGTATGGTTCAGGAACCGGATCAAACTTTTCACAGATCCGCGGAGACGGCGAGCCGTTAAGCGGCGGGGGAAAGTCATCGGGCTTAATGTCATTCCTTAAAATAGGTGACAGAAGCGCCGGAGCGATCAAATCGGGCGGAACAACCAGGAGAGCCGCTAAGATGGTGACACTGGATATGGACCATCCTGATATCGAGGCATACATTAACTGGAAGGTAAAAGAAGAGCAGAAAGTTGCCGCCCTGGTAGCAGGCTCAAAGTCATTGAATGTACACCTTAACAGGATAATGAAGGCGTGTCATGCAGGCCACCCTGAGAACGACAATTTCGACAGGAAAAAGAACAAACAATTAGGCGCAGCCATCACTGAAGCCAGGAAAGCTCATATTCCCGTCAATTATATAGAGAGAGTTATACAATTAGCCAAGCAAGGCTACAAGGAGATAGACGTACCTGTTTACGATACTGACTGGAACTCTGAAGCATACGCTACAGTATCCGGACAGAACTCGAATAACAGTATAAGAACAACCAACGGTTTTATGCAGGCAGTCCAGAATGACGAGGACTGGAACCTGTATTGGAGAGTAGAGCTAGAGAAGGCCGAGAGGGAAGGCAGAGAGCCGAAACCCTGCAAGGTTTTGAAAGCTACGGAACTCTGGGACCAGATAGCATTCAGCGCATGGGCATGCGCGGACCCTGGAATACAATTCCATACCACTATTAATGAGTGGCATACCTGCCCTGCGGGCGGAGACATCAAGGCATCTAATCCTTGTTCGGAATACATGTTCCTCGACGATACCGCGTGTAATCTTGCATCGCTGAACCTGGTAAAATTTTACAATGACGAATCGGAAGAATTCGAGATAGAGCAGTTCAGGCATGCAACGAGACTCTGGACTGTAGTTCTCGAGGTGAGCGTATTAATGGCTCAATTCCCGAGCAAAGAGATAGCCGAGCTGTCATATGATTACAGGACACTTGGATTAGGTTACGCAAATCTCGGCGCGTTATTGATGAGAAAGGGAATTCCCTATGATTCGAATGACGCACTGGCGATCACAGGAGCGATCACAGCGATTCTTCATA
>CALGOI010000430.1 GCA_937959065.1 uncultured Ignavibacteriota bacterium
ATGCCGTAAGTGAGATTTGTGCGTAAAACGTTCATTGCGTATGATGACGGATTTTCCAGGTCGATCATCTCGCCCGGGAAGTGTTTCAGCTTGGTTTTATCTAGTAAAGACCCTGTCAGAATTTCGTTGAAGCCACGCCCGATAAGATACTCTCGCACGTCAGAGATGTTTTTCATCTTTTCGGTAGAGTATGGCTGTATCGCGGCGAAGTTGAGTTCGAATGTTACGTCCTCGCTCAGCTTATCGAACCCGTTGAGGCGGCCGACTTCTTCGATGAGGTCCACTTCCCTCTCTATGTCAGATCGGCGGTATTCGGGAATAGAAAAGATAAGATAGTCGCCTTCCTTGCGGAGGAAATTTATTTCGATCTTTTCGAGTAAACTTTTTATTTCGTCTTCGGTGATTTCGATGCCGAGGAGCTTGCCGGTCCTTTCCGCGCGGATACCCGCTTCAAGTGCAGAAAACGGCTCGGGGTACACGTCGTAGAAGCCCTTCGATATTTCACCGCCGGTGAGCTCGGCTATGAGCTGCGCGGCCCTGTTTGATGCGTACTCTATGTTGCTGATGTCGACGCCTTTTTCGAAGCGCTGTGATGCGTCCGTCATTAATCCGAGGTGTTTCGCGTTCTTGCGGATATTGACCGGGTCGAAGTAAGCTACCTCAAGAAAAACATTTGTCGTGTCGTCGGTTATTTCGGAAAACTCCCCTCCCATGACGCCGGCTATACCGGAGTAACCTTCAGCATCGCAGATCATAAGTGACTTGTCGGTAAGTGAGCGTTCTTTGCTGTCGAGTGTAGTGAACTTGTCGCCGTTGTTTGCTGTCTTAACGATTATCTCTTTACCGCGTATCTTGTCGTAGTCGAATGAGTGGAGCGGCTGTCCTGTTTCCATCATGACGAAGTTAGTCACGTCTACTACGTTATTACGTGGTCTTAATCCGACGGCCAGCAGGCGTTTCTTCAGCCAGTCGGGTGACTCGCCTATCTTTACTCCGCTGATGACGCGCCCGGTGAAGCGCTTACAGTAATTAGTATTGTCTATGGTGATCTTAACCAGGTCTTCGGTTGGTGTAGAGCCCTCGTTTATTGTTACTTCGGGTATTTGAACTTTTATGCCGTACAGGGCGCCTATCTCGCGGGCTATGCCGATGTGTGATGACATATCACCTCTATTCGGGGGAACCCAGATGTCCATAACGATGTCATCCGCGTCCATATACTTAGCGAACGGCGAGCCGGTCTCAGCTTTTTCATCGAGGACCATGATTCCGTCGTGTTCATCGGATATGCCGAGCTCTTTTTCAGAGCAGATCATGCCGTTGGACTCTTCACCGCGGAGTTTTGCTTTCTTTATTTCGAAGCCCCCCTCGGGGATGACAGCTCCAACGAGCGCAACACAGACCTTTTGTCCTTCGGATACGTTAGGGGCGCCGCAGATTATTTGTTTGAGGTCACCGTCGCTTGTATCCACCATGCAGATGGAGAGCTTATCGGCGTTAGGGTGTTTCTTTTTTTCTTTTACTTCCCCTACAACCATGTTCGCGTACTTAGCGGCATCGTCTTCGATGGATTCGATATCGAATCCAAGTCCCCACATCTTCTCCACAAACTCATTCACATTACCTATATCCAGGCCGGGAAGGTATGTTTTTAGCCAATTTAAACTTACTTTCATGCATACAATATACTTAATTGTAATTGGAGATTAAATGGGGATTTTAATCTCAGTGTTTATCTATAAAAGCAAAAAGCAGCCGGTGGCTGCTGTTTACTGTGTTCAATCTTAATTATATGTCCCTTAAGTCTGGCTCATTTTAAGCTTTACTACAGTGACAATAACTTCCGTATGCTTTACTGTAATATGATTGTTGCAATTTTACGGAAAAATGATGAAGTGAGTTCTGATTACCTTTTCCATGTTCTTTAACCCTTTTTTAATTATTGAAACTTATACTAAAATAAGATTATACATTACCACGTACATTACCAGATTTTACGAAAAACATTACCGGATTTGAAAAAACACCCCGGGGCAAGGGGGTGTTTTTAGGGTTAACTAACTGTTTTTATGGGGTATAAGGGAAAATCTATTATTTTATTAAAAATCCTAAACTTGCTTATATTATTTGATAAGCAGCATCTTTTTTGTTTCATTAAAGAGCATATTACCTGAATAGGCGTCATATACTTTTATCTTATAGAGGTATAGACCTGAGGCTCTTCCTGTGGCGTCCCAGCGGGCAGTATATGTACCCGGAGAGAGCCTGGAATAGCTGAATTGGTCTATTTCAATTCCCAGTAAATTATATACGGTAATATTCACTAAGGCAGTCTCTTTAATATTAAACTCTATATTGGTCACCGGGTTAAATGGATTGGGATAGTTCTGGCTGAGCCCAAAAAATCCCGGGTTATTATTCAACGGATCGATAAAGGTTGTTGTGCTTTGGGAATATTTTACAGTGGCGTAGTCTTCAGATTCAATTAAAACACCGCTTTTACTACCACCGGTAACGATCACATTATCACTGTTATCGACGACTATGGCATAAGCTTTATCCGAGGAATTACCCGGTCCGTTGTATTTCATCAGCCAGTTCTGGTTGCCATTCTCATCATAAGATATGGTTGTATAGTCGTCTTCACCTGAGGATGAATTGCTCGAGCCGGTTACAACCGGATTTCCATCACCATCCACGACAATTGCATATGCTTTATCGTTATTGTTTCCGGAACCGTTATACCGTCTCACCCATTGTTCAGAGCCCTGCTCATTATATTTGACGGTTGCATAATCTTCGCCTGTACCGGAGCCCATACTTGAGCCGGTAACATAAACATTATCTGAATTATCTACAACTATGGCATAAGCTTTATCGGAACCGTTACCCGTTCCGTTATATGATCTCGTCCATTGATGGTTGCCATTGTTATCATATTTAATTGTTGTGTAATTGACGTTATTACCGGAGCCGGTACTTTCACCGGTTATGATCACATTATTGTCCCCATCGACAACAATGGCATATGCTTTATCAGAGCCGTTTCCCGGTCCATTATATCTTTGAACCCATTGCTGGTTACCATTCCCGTCATATGCTACTACAGCATAGTCGGGATTACCGAGAAGCGAACCGTTGCTTTCCCCAACAACAAAGATTCTGCCGTTATCATCAATTGCCAGTTCATTAGCGACATCATTGGTATTACCGGGACCGTTGTAAGTAGCAACCCATACTTCGTTTCCATTAACTGAATTGTATTTAATGGTAGTATAATCATTACCGGAAAGTCTTACACTATAACCTGTGACTAACACATCACCATTATTATCAATAATAATATCCGTTCCAGCATCATCTCCGACAAGAAGTCCGTTATACCTTTTTACCCATACCTGATTTCCATTAGGATCATATTTAATGGTAGCAATATCTCCGAGAGTGAGCAACCCCACGCTGGAACCGGTAACATAAACATTACCTAAATTATCTACTGCAATAGCGGATGCTTTATCATGAAGTCCTGCAGGTCCGTTATAGTGAGAAACCCAAAGCTGGTTACCATTTGGGTCGTATTTTATCGTAGTATAATCTGAGAGTACCAAAAGGCCAGTACTATACCCTGTGACGTAAACATTCCCGACATTATCTGTAGTAATATCCGTTGCTACGTCAATCGAATCAGCCGTGCCGTTATACCTTGCGACCCAATCAAGCACTGCCTGTCCATTAACCATATCCGGAAGAAAGACAGACAGGAAGAAAATCGTAAAGATGATCCTTTTCAAGCGATTCAAATTTAAATTTTTAGGAAAATAACACTTTTTTAACTTCAGTGATTTCCCCCGCTTCGAGCTTAATATAAAAGGGTCCGGGATTAGTTTCAGAGTATGAACTTTTCCACGCCAGATTATGTAACCCCTCTTCTCTGACATCATTATACAAATTCTTTACCAGTTTACCATACATATCGTAAACGGAAAGTTTTACTTTACACTCAGATTCTATTGTAAACTCCATTTCAATAAGACACTTGTACTTATCCCGTTTACAAAATACATTAAGTGAAGTACCATCATATGTTTCCTTAATTGAAGGTTTATCCACTTTCTTACTAATTAAATTACCTACGACAGCCGCAGATAATAATGTACCGGTAATTGATGTAGTTAGTGTCTGACTCATTTTTAACAATATAATTATTAAAAATACAATAAAATCTACAAAATATAGCGTAAAATAACACTATAGGATTTGCTTTTTTACCCTTATATTAAACCCCTATATGTGATATAAACTTATTTTTTATCCTTACCTAAAACATTACCTGATTTAAGGTATGGAAATTGCAAATCTATTAATATATTTAATATATTTCTTTGTTGAGTAATTTTAGCAATATTTCACTATAATCAAATAAGTACTTTCATTGGAAGAACTTATCCTATTACCGCGGGTTATACCGCCCAAATTACCCGATAATATCATTCACCGTAAGGAATTATCGGAAAAATTATCCGCTAACCGTGGAAGGCAACTCATTATTGTAAATTGTCCGGCAGGATATGGAAAAACCACGTTGATAGTTGATTTCCTTGAAAAATCAAAATTAAAATACGGGTGGTTTCAAATACATAACGATATATCCAATGTATATTCCTTTTTTTCCTACCTTATACACTCCATAAAGCGTTTAGACCAGGAATTTGGAGATAATACCTTAAAGATCATCCAATCAACCAGGGAAAGATATCAGCTTCCGAAACAATTCAACCAGGTATTAAATCTATTACTTAGTACATTTATAAATGAATTTTCAAGAAAATACGGTGAAGATATTTATATAGTACTTGACGAACTTGAACAGCTGGACAAATCAGAATGGATCAATGAGACTCTTGAAAAGTTGTTATATAATCTCCAACCTAATCTTCATTTTATAATAACAACAAGAGAACTTCCTGAAGTAAACCTCTCGACATTAACCGCAAAGCAAAAGGTATTCAAATTATTAACTAACGACCTTGAGTTTACAAATGATGAAGTACGTGAAGTATTAAAGAATTACTTTGACAGTGAATACAATGAGGATGAAATAACTTCACTTGTAAAGAACATGGGCGGATGGGTAACGGGAATCCATCTCCTGCTGCAATCACTCGGGAAAGATTTTGCAAAATTTCAGAAAGAGACAAATGCAATACCGGAGGATATTTATTCTTACTTCGCAGAGGACATAACTAAGGGATTAGGCGAAGAGGTGCGGAACTTCCTGCTTGAGACTTCACCACTGGAGGATTTCACTATTTCTGACTGCAATGAACTGCTTGATATAGAAAATTCCAAAGATATCATCACAGAACTTTTAAACAAGAATATATTTATCATTTCGAGTTCATCAGCCGGAGAGACTAAGTACAATTACCAGGTTCTTTTCAAGAAATATTTAAACCTGACATTAAGTGACGAAAAAAGCTCAAAGGACATACAGGGATTATATAAAAGGATCAGCAAATTTTATAAAGGCAAAGGAGAGAATGACAAAGCCATCCGCTATCTTCTAATCGCAAAGGATTTTGAAAAAGCAGCCGGGATTATAGAGGAGACATTTACGGACAGGTTCGATGAAGGTAATTTTGAGATCATCTGGCAATGGCTGGATATGATACCCGAGGATATCTTTAACAAGTACCCGATATTGCTATACCAAAAGGGGTTAATGACGAAGTTTTACACGGGTGATCTCGAAGGTGCAGTCCCTTTTATGATAAAGGCGATAAAACTATTCAAATCAAAAGGTGACGAAGCCCTCCTGGTAAGGGCCAATATCTCGCTTGTAAGAATCTACATCAGCACCGGAGAGATAAATAAGGCAATGACCGAGATCAGGAAGATGCTAAAGAACAACCTCACAAAAGAAAACGAGGCAAAACTTATATATCTACTGGCTTACGGACATTACGTTAAAGCGGAATACGAAAAATCACATGAACTCCTGGAAAAGGCATTAACACTGGAGGAATCCGGTTCTCTGGCGGACATACGGAATCACGCATACAATCTTCTCGGAAACATCAATCTGATAAAAGGGGAATTCATAAAATCCATAACGTATTACGAAAAAGCGCTGCTTAATGATTTTAACGTTATAGAGCAATTTGAAACATATTGTAACCTGGTACTTCTTTATTCACAATCGGGAAATTTTGAAAAGGCAAATGAATATCTTCATAATGCGAAGGAAATGTGTGAAAATACGCCTATACCTATTTTTCTTATTGCGTTCTCACTGGCAGAGCAGGCTTATCATTTTGAGAAGGGCAATTACAAAGAGAGTATCAATATCCTCCTTGAAATGAACAACCTTGCTCAAAAGCACAACCATAAATACTACACCTATCTGTCATACAGGCTGATAGCTGATTCATATTATTACCTGAAAAAGTATAAGACAGCTGAGGAATATTATGACCTGGCATTTGAATATATGAATGAGGACAGCGAGCTTGAGGTGAACGAATTCGCGCATATGAAAGCTCTGCTTGCCAAGGAAACCAACCTGAGAAGCGATATTGAAGTAACATTAAAATCAGCGCTGGATTTTTATATAGAGAACGGGCTTACATACAATGAGATACAGGCTGCATACCACCTTGCGGATTATTATCTGAAGGCCGGAAAGGAGGGGCAGGCAATGCAATTTATCGGCGACGTGATAAAAACATCTTATGATAAAGAGTACTACTCCTTTTTAAGGAGAGAATTGATGTTCTCCCCCGCGTTATTCGATTTTTGTAATGCCAACAAGATAGAAAAAAATCTGATAAAGGACCTGAAGGAAAGCATACTTGAGACATATAAAACTTCCCCGGAATCTTCACCTGCAGTAATAAAACAATCTATCTCAAAAGATACTGACACACTCACAGACCTGAAGATGCTGACATTCGGCGGATTAAGTTTTTATAAAAGGTCCGAGAAAGTAGATGATAAACTATGGCAGAAGAAGAAGAGGAAAATGATACTTGCATATCTGCTGCTTTCTCCCGGCAAGCAGCTGACAAAAGATCAGATAGTGGATATCTTTTATCCTGATACTCCTTTTGAAAGCGTAGAAAATATTTTTTACCAGTCAATATCCAGAATACGAAAGATACTTTCATTAAATAATGAAGAGACTAAAGGTAAACATAATTCGATGATCATTTATAAAGACAAGGTACTGAGCCAGGATCCGGATTTTATGTATTATATTGATTCAGTTGAGTTTGAGGAGCTATGCAAAAAAGCCGGAGCATCAAATACAAAGAATGATGAAAAAATAGACCTTTACAAGAAAGCACTGGACCTGTATGAAGGTAATTTTATGGAAGGATATTATGATGACTGGGTAGAAGAGAAGAGACAGTCATTAACCAATAAATTTTATAACGCGAGCACTAATTTACTTGAATTGTTATCCAAGCAGAAAAGAAACAACGAGATAATAACTTACGCTAATAAAGTATTGAACACGGATAAACTTAATGAATATGCGTACGAGGAGCTGATAAGGTCTCACATAGAAAATAGTAATAAGAATGCTGCTGAAAAGACATATAAGGATATGATGAGGAATTTCAGGAAGGAGACCGGAGATGAACCGGAAAAGGATTTTCTGGATAAAATTAATTCAATGCTGGTATAAAATAAAAACAGCTTCTGAGAGCGATTCAGAAGCCGTTTTAGTTTTGTAGAGAATAAATAGAGGTTATATTTTAGTACAACCTAATTTTTACTTCCTTTTTTCCCATCTTTATCTGTATTGGTTTTGATAGGGATTGTGATTAAGAAGCCCATAAATTGTCTGATTTAATTATCATTTAATTCAAATTATACCAGAATCTTACCTAAAACCTTACCGACTTCAAAGAAGGGAACTCTAAAGTCCTTTTAACTTTTAATAATCTATTACTATGTCTAATTTTGTATAAGTTATGGCTAACAAGAAGAAAAATAAGACTGTTATAGTGGCTATGAGCGGCGGAGTGGATTCCTCCGTAACAGCCGCGCTACTTAAAGAAGAGGGATATGACCTTATAGGAATCACAATGAAGACCTGGGGGTATGATGACATCCCGGAGAGGGACTCGGGGTGCTGTTCTCTGGAGACTATTTACAGTGCAAGGAGTGTAGCAGACACTCTGGGATTTCCACATTTTACGCTGGATTTTACAGATAAATTCAATGAAACGGTTATAGAGAATTTCATCACCGAGTATATGCATGGTAATACGCCGAATCCGTGTGTGCTGTGTAATAAGGTAATAAAATGGGGTGCATTACTGGAGAAGGCGGAGTCGCTGGGGGCGGATTATATTGCAACGGGGCATTATGCACGGATAAGTAACTCCAACGGAAGGTATAACGTATCAGTCGCAGTGGACAGGAATAAAGACCAGTCGTATGCTTTATGGAGGGTATCTCAGTACGCGCTGAGCAAGACACTCTTCCCTCTCGGCAGTTATACTAAACCCGAAATAAGGGAAATGGCGAAGAAGCTTAATCTTAAGCCTGCTGATACGCCTGATTCACAGGAAATATGCTTTGTGCCGAATGAAGACTACAGGGCGTTATTGAATCTGCGACTTCCTGATAAGATGTCAGCTCTCACAGATGGTGATGTTATCTATCATAATGAGAAAGTTGGAACTCATAAGGGATTTCCCTATTATACAATAGGTCAAAGACGGGGGCTGAACATTGCTCTTGGAAAACCGGTTTATGTATCTAAGCTTGACCCGGAAAATAATGTTGTCTTTATAGATGATGAGGAAGGACTTTATAAGCAGGGCTTTTTCACGAAAGAATCCAATATGCAAAAGATAGAAAAGCTGAATGAGCCAATTGAAATGAACGTAAAGATTCGGTACAATGACAGCGGTTCACCTGCTATTGTCGAACAAATCGATGAGGATAAGTTCAGGGTGGTATTTAAGGATAAGAAAAAGTCCATAGCTCCGGGACAATCAGCGGTATTTTACATAGGTGATGATGTTATCGGAGGCGGAATAATTGATGAAATCATAAACTAATATGGACCTTTTCAGACATCTTGCCATAAAAGCAAAGAATAATCCTAAGACTATAATATTACCTGAGTCAGGTGACCCACGTGTACAGGAAGCAGCCGGTGCAATACTGAAGAACAAATACGCGAAGATAATACTTATCGATGACGGGTTTTCAAAGATAAAACTGAAGGATTCAAATGACCTTACTATCATTGATACAGGATTTTCAGCGCAGTTTATAAATGAGTATCTGAAGTTAAAACAGAAAAAGAATAAAGATTACACGTATGTTCAAGCTGAGTCGGATTTGTTGAACCCAATGACATTTTCGTGCATGCTGTTAAGGAATAACTTCGCTGACGGTGTAATAGCCGGTAGTGTCTATCCTACGGGAGAGGTATTAAGAAATGCAATAACTCTTGTTGGTTTAAAACCGAAAAACGAGACTGTATCATCATTTTTCCTGTTTACTT
>CALGOI010000431.1 GCA_937959065.1 uncultured Ignavibacteriota bacterium
TAGAGAGTTGCCCGAGTGGTTGAAGGGACACGCTTGGAAAGCGTGCATGGCAGCAATGTCATCGCGGGTTCGAATCCCGCACTCTCTGCAACTTCCCTTTTTCAATAAACACACACCTATATATCCATTTTGCAATCTATAGGAAAATTTCTTTTTAACCATAGAAGCTATACCCCTCTGCCTTTCATCCTTTTGATGATAATTTTTATGAATCCTGTTTTGGATTTAATGGTAATTGGTTTTCTAATTGCTTTTTCAGGTGAATTGTTCCGGATATGGGCAGTATCATATATTGGAAGTGAATCGAGAACCACAACCGGTGTTGGCGGTTCAAATCTCGTTACTCAAGGGCCATATTCTTTAATGAGAAATCCATTATATCTGGGAAATGTTATGCTGTATGTTGGCATTGGAATAATGAGTAATGCTTTATTTCCGTGGCTCCCAATTTTTGCTTTCTTGTATTTTCTATTTCAGTATTATGCTATAATTATAAACGAAGAAGATTATATGAGGAAAACGTTTAAAGAAAAATTCGATATATACTGCAAAAGCGCGGGAAGATTCATACCATGGTTTAATAAAATCCCCGGTGAGATCAAATCAAACCTTCAGTTTGATTTAAAAGCTGGTCTGAGATCTGACAAAAGAAGCATTCAGGCATTTATTATTGTATCTTCTCTTATAATTATATTTTATTTATTTAATATCAGGATCTACAAACACTTTCTCTAAACAACTCCACCACCAATTAATAACCTGATCCCTCCAAGCAAAATTGCAACCAAACATAAGCACAACCCTACAATAGATCCGGTTTTCGAACCTTTTTCAGTAGCAACACCTACTATCCCTAAAATCACACCAATCCCTGCAAATGGAAGGTTAAACCAGTTAAACCAACCCAAACATGGAATGAATCCAAATATCATTCCTAAAATGGCAACTACTCCCCAAACAATATTAAGAGTATTCATATTTATTAATGTTAAGTTTATAAACTTTCTTGAATAGATATGAAATAAATAAAATAGAATTATAAACAAGAAGAAAAATAAAAGGAATGGTTAAATGATTTGATGAGAAGGCTCCTGCGAAATCACCATTTTTAAAATTCAAACAGCCTTGAGTCACCCCGCATAAAATACAATCATTTTCATGATAATCAGACAATAGGGATGAAAATCCCTGAATAGTACTATTGTCAAGGATAAACAAACCTGTGAGCCCCGCAATGGAGAAAACTCCACACAAGACCCACAATATGAAAAAGGCTTTTTTAAATTCGGTGATAAACTGTGTGCTCAAATTGGATTAACTTCTCTTCCCGGCAATGATTCTATATATTAAAAGAAGGATAACGGCTCCTGCAAATGCCCCAAAAAAACCTGCTGTGTCACCTTCGCCATACAAACCCATCCATCTGCCAAGATATGTGAATAAAACTGAGCCTCCAATACCGAGCACAATACTGAATATACAGCCATATCTTTCCTTACCCGGGATAACAAATCTGGCGAGCGCTCCAACTACAAGCCCAATTGCAATTGTCCAAACGATAGTCCACATAGAGAAGTTTTTGGTTATAATTTTTACTTATGTAATATAATAAAAAAATATTAAAAAAATCCCTGGCTTCAGGAAAAAACAATATTATAAAATTTTTATAATTAATTCCAATTATTTTATAGATATATTTTAGGCAATGGATGGAAAAGTCAAGCGAAATGTAATTCATTATTTCATAACAGATATTAGTTCTTTTGTTAGTGTATATCTCTTTTTTCTGACAATGGTATGGCTCACCTATAAATTGACAGGATCCTCAGCTGACCTTGGTATAGTAGGATTTCTTCAAAATGTTCCTTTTTTTCTATTTAGTGTGTTTGGTGGAGTTTTAGCAGATAATTACAATAGACGGAAAATCGTTGTAAGACTTAATTTTGTTTTTGTTGTTCTGGCATTTTGTGTCACTCTTTCATTCTTTTTCAAAATTCTCAATTTTCCTTTAATTTTAGTTTTTTCATTTTTATTGGGAACTGTTATTTCTATTTATTATCCTTCAATGGTTGCATTGGTTCAGGATATGGTACCCGATAAAAATGAGTTTCCCAGGGTAATGGGAGCTGCAGCCTCTAATGCTAAGACAGGACAACTAATAGCTTCTTCTTCATTTAGTTTTATAATATCAGCATTCACTGCATTTGGAACATTTCTAAGCGGATTTATCTTTAACATGATTTCTTTCATATCCATTACAAGGGTTAAAATACAACAACCAAATATCATTAAAAGAAATGAGACTGTTTTTTTTC
Organism: uncultured Ignavibacteriota bacterium; assembly: GCA_937959065.1. GTDB lineage: Bacteria > Bacteroidota > Ignavibacteria > Tepidaquicellales > Tepidaquicellaceae > JAEYVS01. The sequence continues at coordinate 2,316 of CALGOI010000431.1, forward strand.
AGATCAAAACAGGTTTTAAATATATACTGAATCATATTCCTATTTTAGCAATTATATTGTTAACAACTATGATTGGATTGGTTTTTCTTTTTGTCTCATTCCAAATGCCATTAATTGATAAAGATTTTCTGAGTGGAACATCTACTGACATGGGAATTTTATTTATTGCCGGAGCAATAGGTGGCCTCACATCAGGGATATACCTGGGAAAAAGAAAATCCACAAAAAATTTACTCTGGTTTTTAATTACTTGTACATTTCTTTCGGGCGTTTGTGCAATTGGTCTTTCACTATCACGTACATTATGGTTAAGCTTTATATTCGCAATGGGGATTGATTTTGCCTTTATTGCTGCAATGGGAATCAGCAATACACTTTTACAATTATTAACTGGGGCACAGATTTGTGGAAGGGTACTTGGGGTTAACACGATGATGGCCTGGGGATTTTCTTCAGTTGTGATGTTGTTTCTTGGGTTTATAGCAAAATCAACCGGACTGGAGCCAGTTATGATTGCGATGGGCATCACGATTTTACTAACAGGGATATTGTATTTAATAAGTATAGAATTTCAGCGAAACTCACTGGAAAAAATTTACAGTGAGCAAAACATTTCCGTAGATAAACAACCTATCTAATCCCATCCAAATGATTGGCAATCAGCGTAATAAAACGATGTTGTATCAGCGTTGAGCAAGCGTAAATAATTGTTATGGTCATGCTCAAATCCAACCCAACATTCATAATTATTCAGGTCACCCGGACTACCGGGACAATGTGTAGGAATATAAGTACCTATCTCCTGAGTAAATGCAACATTTTTGTAAACTATTGTGTCGGAAAAATAATCTTGAGTTGTTTTGATTGCCGCCTGAACTAATGGAGGTAAAGTTGTAGGTATCTGTTCATTAATAATCTGTTGTAAATTAGCGCAGAATCTTGGCACAAGGTCACGGGAGTTTATCAACCTATGACTTTCTGCGTTATTAATTGACATCAGATTGTCAAAATACAACCGGTATCCTTCATTACCGACACTTGGAGCTGCATATGTGTAAGACTTGAGCTTAAACTTTGCCCCGAATCCTGCCTCGAGAAACCATGATGACATAACAGTGGCAAGAGCACCCCCAAGACTATGCCCTGTTACATAAAATGGAGCTCCACCACCCGGTAAGGAACTGATGAACTGATGGACTGTTTGACCTGTAACCGGATCGGTGATTTGTAATAGTGTATCCAGACCCCCCAAGGTGCCCTGAGCAACCTTTACTGTGTCATTTGCTGTACCATAAGGATATTTGACCTGTTTCCATACAAACAGATCCTGTATTATATTAGAAATAAAACACCAGTCTGTACCCCTGATAGCAAGACAATATGAAGGCACTATTTCGGATGAATCCACCGCAATGTACATCATATTACCCTGGTCGGAACTTAGTGCCGGACCCCAGGCTAGTTTCCAGTTCCCTTGTGTTGAGTAATTAGGATTTGATAATTGTATTATCAAAGAATCCTTCATAAAAGCAGGGTTATTCTCGTTTACATAACATAAAGAAGCAAGAGTCATAGTGATTTTTGCCGCTGTAGGGTCAAATGAGGTTCCGCCTAAAGGGTTTGGACCTGATAAATTGCTGTCAGTACATGACTGTGTAGTGGACGCTAAAAATCCTAACCAAAGTATAAGTGTAACGGTAGTGAAATAGTGATAAAATTTTTTCATATTATCCTTTTCTTTATAACTTCTGTAAAATACCAAAAATAATTAATAATGGAACCAAACTTCGAAACAAAATTGAGTCTCAAAGCTGTCGGGATGATGTTTTCTGGACAGGTAAAAGGAAATGAACTCTATGAACTGTGGGATCGTTTTTCGAAAGTGATTTCAGAAATACCCAATAGGTCTAATACAGATATGTGTTATGGTATAGTAAATCCTTTTAGTACAAAGATGGAAGATGGTGAGATGGAATATGTTGCCGCTGTGGAGGTAGATAATTTTAACAATGTCCCGGAAGGTATGGTATCAATTGAAATCCCCGAATCTCATTATGCGATTTTTACTCACAAAGGTCATATAAGAAATTTTATGGACACAATTAAATTTGTTTTTGGCCAATGGCTTCCAAATTCTGATTATAAAATTATGAATGCTCCTGAATTGGAAGTCTACGATGAAAGATTTAATGTTGATTCTGTAGATTCGGAATTGGAATTTTGTATTCCTGTAGAAAAGAAGTAAAACTTGCGGAGAGGGAGGGATTCGAACCCTCGATGAGGTTACCCCCATACCGGTTTTCGAGACCAGCGCATTCAACCACTCTGCCACCTCTCCTTTGATAGATTCTTAAAAATACTCAATGAACTTATTATATTAAACATACTTAAATTTTTAGGGATATATACGCATATATCCCTTTTATCATTTCATCTGGTAGCAGCATTTGCTAATTTAATTTTCGTTTCAAAAATTTCTTGGGAACGATAGAAAAAACTTTGAAAATTAACACTGCCTCATATATGACTGTTTTTACATCATTGATTTTGTTACTTAATCCATTTTTCAAAATAACTCTTTGATTATTAATTAATCTCATAAACTTATTTTAATTGTGACTTATGTAGCTTTAATTCGCGGTATTAATGTTGGGAAGAAATCCATTATTATGAAAGAACTTGCCCAAGCAGTTGTTTCGGCCGGGTTTAAAAATGTAAGAACCTACATACAGAGCGGGAATGTTATTTTTGAAACAAATAAGACAAGCAACTTTAAATTAGAAAATAAATTCTCAAAGATTATATTAAATAAATTTGGCTATAAAGTTGATGTTATGGTCCGGACTGAAAGTGAAATGAATTCTTTGATAAAGACCGCCCCCTTTAAACAAATTGATATTAAATCCGGTAAAAAACTTTATGTAACTTTCCTGCAAAGAGAATTAAATCCGGAAAATGTAAAACTTATTAAATCCCTCAATAATCCACAGGAAACGTTCATCCTAAATGGAAGTACGCTTTATACAATCAGAGACCCCGAATCTTCATTTGATAAGACAGTACTCGGGGTAATAGACAAAAAAATCAAAATGGCAGTGACAACCAGAAATTGGAACGTTGTAAATAAGATTTATGAATTGATGCAAAAATGAATCACGAGAATCCAAAATTTTTTAAGACACAATCTGCTTTTCATAACTGGTTAAAAAACAACCACTCTAAAAAGCAGGAACTTTGGATAGGATTTTACAAGAAACATACCGGTAAGAAAAGTATTACATATCATGAAGCACTTGACGAGGCATTATGCTTCGGGTGGATAGATGGAATCAGGAAGAGAATAGATGAGGAAATCTATGTACAAAGGTTTACACCGCGAAAAAAAGGAAGCAATTGGAGCAGAGTAAACATAAATAAAGTTAAGAATCTTAAGAAAGAAGGCAGGATGAAGCCCTCAGGTTTAAAAGCATACGGGAATCTGGATGGTAAGAAGACCAAGCAATACTCATTTGAACAGGAAAATATTAAACTTGATCCGGCTTATATAAAAAAGTTTACCGGGAAAGCCATGGGATTCTTTAATTTACAACCACCTTATTATCGAAAAGCTGCGACATGGTGGGTAATGAGCGCTAAAAAGGAAGAAACAAGATTAAGAAGACTTAGTATACTTATTGAAGACTCAAAGAAAGGAGAAAGAATCTCTCTTTTAAAACCAAATAAATAAATTTGGATTACAAATCAGAACATATTGACGATTTTAATACCGATTGAGATAAAAGTATCAAAAAAATTGCGTAAGTAACATTATATTATAATGCTTATTTTAGAAAATTAGGAATGTATTTACCAAATCCCAACAATGCAAAAAGATAATATAATCCTTTTCTTACTCGGAATAATAGTACTTTTTATAATTGGAGTTACTTTCTTCTTACTTGCTTCTGTTCTGCTTCCATTTATTGTAGCTGTTTTATTATCCATTATTTTCAGACCCGCAGTTGTCTATTTGAACAGCAAAAAGATCCCGATGGCTCTTTCATTATTCATTGTTGTGATCATATGCGCATTATTACTCACAGGGGTTTCTTTCCTTATATATAACAGTGTTGAATCATTTGCAAACGACTTTCCAAAATACGAAAGTAAATTTAATCAAAAAACAGCCGGGTGGGGTGAAAATATAACAAATTTTGCCGGGTCGATCGGATTAAAGCCCGAAGATATGAGCTTTTCTAATTTGCTTCCCTTCAGTACCATTTCACAGTATGTTGGAAACTTTGCGGGTGTTTTTTTTAATTTAGCCGGTAATGTTGTCCTTGTGCTTCTTTTCATGCTTTTCCTGTTAGCAGGTACAGGAGATACAAGCACTAAAATTTATAGAGCTTTTTCAAAGAATCACGCTGACAGGATATCCCACATTGTCAACAATATTACTAAAAGTGTCAGAATATATCTTATAAAGAAAACTTTAGTAAGCTTACTCACAGGTTCACTATACGCTCTGATAACCTGGTTGTTTGGTATTGATTTTCCGATCTTTTGGGGATTTCTTGCCTTTACATTAAACTTCATTCCCAATGTTGGTTCATTAATTGCCACATTATTTCCTGTAATATTCTCATTATTCCAGTTTGATTCACTGTTATCGACTGTAATTATGCTTATACTGCTGGTCATTGCTCAAAACATTGTTGGAAACGGCATAGAACCTGTTGTATTCGCAGAGAGTCTCGATCTTAGCCCTGTTCTGATACTAATTGCATTAATATTCTGGGGGTTTTTGTGGGGTATTGTGGGCATGCTGCTGGCAGTCCCTCTTACTGCAACAATTAAAATTATTTGCGAAAACATTGAACAGCTGCGCCCTATTGCAGTACTGATGGGCGGAAATAAAAACGGAAAGGTTAAAGCTGTGAAGTTGTAAGAATCTTTAAAATGAAATTATCTGATATCCATTTTGTGTCATGTCACCGTTTACCAAAAAGATCATTTTTTTACAAGGGTAAACAATTCCCTGTCTGCGCAAGGTGTACCGGGATTTATATAGGATTTCTTTCTGCTCCGCTATTCCTGTTTGATGTTATCCGGTTTAACTTAATTATAACTATAATCTTAATTCTCCCTTCAGTAATCGATGGTTTGACTCAGGCATTTTTAGAAAGAGAAAGCAATAATATTCTAAGAGTGATTACAGGATTTATCTACGGGATTGGAATAATGTCACTAGCTTCTATAATAGGCAGATTTGTGGGGAATTACATAGTAGGTCATTTTCAATAACTTTAATTGTATTTGCATAATGTTAAAAGGAATTAAATTATGAAGACATTATTTGTAATAATAGCTTTGTTATTTTTTAATATAACTTTTTCATATTCACAAGATATACAAGAATATGTTTGTTTCCCTTGCGGAACAGAATGTGATGAGGTAATTCATAAAAGTAAAGGCACATGCTCAGTATGCGGGATGGAGTTAATTCCAAAAGAAAGGGTTGTTTTTAATTCAATATCTCCAGAAGATCTTGCCAGAATGATTTCAATAAATGAGGATATAATACTTCTGGATGTTCGCACAGTAAGTGAATACAATGGTGAAGCCGGGGATAATCCGGAAAAGAAAGCAGGTCATATTAAGAATGCAATAAACATCCCACACAGGGAGTTGAAAGAAAGGATTGACGAAATTAAACAGTACAAAGAAAGAAAAATTGTAGTTTACTGTTCCCATAGTCATAGAAGTCCCTACTCATGCCAAATCCTCACAGATCACGGTTTTACAAATGTATCAAATATGACTAAAGGATTGGCTTATTGGATAGAAAAAGGAATTGTAAATATTGAGACAGGTTAAAATTTAATAGTAAAATAACTCACATAGAATTAACTAATTTAAATCCAACTCTAAATATAGATCCCTTATGCTTCTCACTGATAACGTCAATAGAAGCATTATTCATTTCGTAGTATTTTTTAACAAGCGCCAGACCAAGCCCGTTTCCTTCAAATTTCCTTGTGTATCCTTGCTCCTCCTGTGAAAAAACCTGGAATAAGTGAGGCTGGTATTCTTTTGAGATGCCTATACCTGTATCAATCACATCTACAAATACTTTTTCACCATTTCCCCAGATTAAAACTTCCACCTTACCCTCGAGAGTATATTTTATTGCATTACTAATCAAATTGCTAAATATCTGCATTACACTGAATTCATCTCCAACTATCCTCGTTTGCTCAGTATCCTTGCTTAAAATAAAGTCCAAATCTTTCGATTTTGCAATTACTTTAAATTGTTTATATAATTGGTCGAGAATTTGGGAATGGAGGTCAATTTCCTTTGAAACAAATTTATAATTACCAGTTTGAATTTCAGACATTCTTAGAATCAGGTCAATTGTTCGCATTAATCTCTGGCTTGCAGATTCTATAATTTCAAAATTTGTCTTCGTTTCTTCATCGATATCATCTCCTAACTCATCTTTAATAAGTGTCGAATATCCAAGTATGGCATTTATCGGAGTTCTAATCTCATGAGACATCTGCGCAAGAAAATGTGATTTTACACGGTCGGATTCTTCAGCTTTCTCTTTAGCATCTTTCATCTCTTCCTGTGCTTTTATTTTTTCGGTCATATCTCTGACTACTGAAATAATGAGATTCTTATCACCAAGCCGAATTTGGGATAAAGTTAACTCAACATCGAGAACATCGCCGTCTTTGCGTACAAGTTTAGTTTCAAATCTTTCATCCAGCCTCATTTCATAACTCTCATATTCAGAAGGCTGCAGTTCAACCGTCCGCATCTTTAATAATTCTTCTCTTGAATAACCTGTTAAATCGCTAGCATGTGCATTTACGTCAATAATATTTTCATTTTCGTCTTCGATAAATATTGCATCATTGGCATTCTCAAAAATTGCTCTATATATTTTTTCAAGATTTGCTTTTTCTGTCTCCGCTTTCTTTCGTTCAGTTATATCTATGATTTGAGCAAAATAGTAAATTGGATTACCTAATGGGTCCTTCTCAAGAGAAACCTGCAAAAGAGCATTAACTATATTTCCCTTTTTCCCAATATATCTTTTTTCGATCTGTGCAAACGGTATTTTTTCATTTAATAAGAGTTGATTCATATGCAACTCTTTTTCAAGATCATCAGGAAATGTAATTTCTTGAAAATTCTTGCCTATAAATTCCTTTTCTGAAAAACCCAGAATATCACAAAATGCTTTGTTTACTTTTATGATCTTGCCATTAATATCCTTTAACTCCATACCGGTAGGCGCAAATTCGAAAAGATGAACAAGGTCTTCCTGATTTTTTTTCAGGTGTTTTTTAGCAAGCCAGTTTTCCATACCATGCCCAATACCACTGGAAGCTTTTTTTAAGGCGTCGATTTCAACAGAAAGCCACTTCCTATCAGCGTTAAATTCATCAAGATCTAAAAAACCCCACCATTTACCCGA
>CALGOI010000432.1 GCA_937959065.1 uncultured Ignavibacteriota bacterium
ACAAAGAATAAATTTACTTCACTAATATCATCTTTTTGACTTCCCTAAAATCCCCGGCAGATAATTCATAGAAATATACTCCACTTGGAATATTGCTTCCGTCAAATCTAACCTCATAAACTCCCGGATTAAACTTTCCGTAAGCCAGGATCATCATTTCCTTTCCATTAAGGTCGTATACTTTCAGCTGCACATTTCTATCTATAGTTGATACCGAAAATCTGATTTTGGTAACCGGGTTGAATGGATTAGGAAAATTCTGGAATAATTCAAATTCGGTTGGAATTTCCGAAGATACTATGCTAATTCCGACTGTACTGTCTTTAGAATATTTGTACACTGTCTTACCAACAGCGTAAGAAACAGAATCATTCACAAACCTAAAGCGGTTGAAATTTCTGCTCCAGTCATCGAGTACCCAAGAATCTCCTCCGTCGGTAGTTTTGTAAGTTGGACCGTTTTCGTTTGTTCCCCAGCCTCCAAGCCATCCGGTATTATCATTTATAAAACCTATTCCCTCCTGATCGAACGGGCCGGGGAGAAAGTCTTTTTCAACCCATGTAACTCCTCCATCAGTTGTTTTAAGGAATGGAGTTGGTGTACCATTGCTCATATAAATGGCTTTTTCAACAGCGATGTATCCTATGCTGTCCGATGAGAAGTATATCTTCCAGCACCAATGCCTATCCCCCGTCCCGGAGAATCTCTCTACCCAGGTATCTCCTCCGTCCGAAGTGAACAGCACGACAGAGTGGGAATTCTGTAGTGTATTACCCTTGCCGCCAACAACAAAGCCGGAGTCCACTGTCCAGAAGAAACAGTCAACCAGGTTTTGCGCGTAAGACGACATGTTTTTTTCGGTCCATGTAGCGCCCCTGTCTGTAGATTTGTAAAATCTCGACGGCGTGTACCATCGTCCGCATCCGTAGACGGTGTTACTATCCGGGGTTGACATACCACATAGACCCGCCGGAGTAGTATGCACAAGCGACCAATTATCACCGGAATTTGTTGTGCGATAAATGGAATTATTTAAAGTCCCGATAATAACAATGTCATCGGAAAGGCATACTACACTGCGGAAGGTTTTACCGGGCACGGAGTACTTTAGAGTCCAGTTATACCCGCCGTTAACGGTTTTATAAGCTTTCCCGGTTGAATTCTCGACCATAACCACCCAACCGGTATTTTCATCCAAAAAATAACA
>CALGOI010000433.1 GCA_937959065.1 uncultured Ignavibacteriota bacterium
ATAGGAGGAAATGCTTATATAAACCTTTATAATTTTGATACACCGTCATCTTCACCAACCTATTCTCCAATAACTGCATTTAATGAGACATATTATTCAGCATTAACAAAGTTTGACGCATCATATAAAAATCTTTCTTTTTCAATATCAGGCAGATTTGACAGGATGTATTCTGAAAACATATTTCAATATGGGATCGAAGGAAAGTACTTAGTATACAAAAACAGGGATTTCAGTCTCACAGCTTTTGGAGGGACTAATTATAAAAACAGTGGTATCGATTACATAAGATTACTCCACTATAACATCACCACTAGAAATCCTCTGGACAATATTGCCAGAAGATATACGGAAGCAGGAATATTATTTGAATATGATAATTTTTATGCAAAGCTATATCAATACGGGAACAGCAGTACAGATGGATTTAATCTTTATAACGGGAACTATGAAACCGGTTTGTTGACGAAGTATTTTGACATTATTACAGTTTTAAACTATAACAAGGTTGAATACATTGGTTCGTATTCAACAACAGATATTATCGAGCCTAACAATGCCCGATTTTATCTAAAATCCGATATAAGTTACCATGATCTATTATTTAAAGATAATTTAAATTTAAGAGTTGGTTTCAACATTAAGTATTTCAATGATCTTCAAACTCAAGAGTATGATCAATTTTATTATACACAATACGTAACCACCGGGCAAGCTGCTTTCCCCTCAAATGGATTTATCGACCACCTTTTCAATATGGACTTTTATATTGGTGCCAGAATTGGGAGCGCTAATATAAACTTCACAGTAGCAAATATATTCGACAACTTCAATTATGATACATTCATATTCCCGTGGGATGACCGCGGCGGGGCTTTGAACTCCATTTCCAGATTTACAATTACGTGGGATTTCCTAAATTAGACGAGAGCAGTTTATGGCAAGCGTTCATTACCTCACCTACGCTGATCTGCCTGATGCATTTGAATTCGTCCTGTCCTGTCCAGATACACTCGACGGGTTTGGGTGAGTTATAGAAGCAGGGGCTGCAGGGCAGCTGACGGCGGACAATGAAGTGCGGTGTCTGCCAGGGATATAGTTCGAGGTAGTTGGTGTAACCGAAAATTGCTACGGTTGGTATTTTAAAAGCTGCAGCTGAGTGCATAAATGCCGTATCATTGGAAATGAACAGGCTGCAGAGCGATAAACGCGCCATCGAGTCCATATAATCGGGAGTCGAAGCAATGACAGCCTGACCGTTCAGCTTTTCATTGATGTAATCATTCACATCGTGTTCAATTCCAAATAAAAGTATTTTCGCGTTGTATTCACTCATTAAACGGGAACCTACTTCAGCGTATTTATCGACATCCCACCGTTTATTTATGTGGTTTTTCATCGTGGAAGAGCCGGCGTGAAATCCAACCAGCATTTTGCCGTCGGGATTGACTTCCCTCCCCCATTCTTCAGCTTTTGAGACATTATCTTCGGTTAGAAATATTTCAAGACCGCCTGCCTGGCTGTCCGAGACAGGAATAAGCTGTTTAATGAGATCAAGGTTTTGCAGAACGTTATGGCGGTTCGGGATCTCGTTTACCAGGTCTGTATTGAGGAATTCCATACGAGAGGAATTAGTGTGTGTATAGTGATGCGCGATCCGTTTTTTAGCTCCGAGACGGAAGTTAAGTACGTTATATTCCACACGGTTAGCCGGGTAAACGTTAATGCTGACGTCGTATCTTTTGCGGCGGATTGTATTGATTTCGCCGAGTGATTTAAGTTTAGATTGTTTTAAAAAATTCGAAAAGAAAATCTCGTTTAGATAGGGACTATTCGAATACATTTGTTTGACAGACTTAAACATAACAAGCATGTCAATCTCAGCGCCGGGTATATTTTCCTTAAGCAGTTTCAGGGAAGGTGAGAACATCAGAGCGTCTCCGTTACCTGAAAGAGCGTTAATTAAGATCTTCATTTTTAAATAACCCGTTTATTGTTGCAGCATTTCGGGAGAGTACATCATAATCTTTTCGATATGAGACTGTGCTCCCGCTGTATCACCGCTTTCAGCTTTTAAACTATATAAATAATAATGAGCCAGCACGTTATAGTCATCTATTTCGACTGCCTTTTCGAGGTTCTCCATACCAAGCTCTTTATTACCCTGGCGTATGTATAACTCACCAATGAACTGGTAAGGAGTGCCGAACCGGGTCGGACCTTCATCGATAGTCTTCTGAAACAAACCAATGGCTTCATTGAGTTTGGTCTTATCCCGTGAGAGGTTCATGCCCCCGGTATAGTTATTAATGAAAGACTTCTTGTAGTTAGGATTTTCAGGGTATGTCTTAGTATTAGCCTGCACCTCGGCATCTGTCTTACGTTTATAGACTATGTCAGTAAAGCTTTGCGCGGGTATGGTGACATAATAAGGGTAATAATACTCCAGGAACTCGTTATTTGTAAACAATGCTCTTTCGGCGTACGCACTGGGTTTAATTCCCGTGGAGAAGTAAACATAATCCGGATCCCTGGACATAATGTACTCAACGTTGTAGTTCCTTTCCTTCCATCCAACGAATCCCTCGGAAATCTCGGGGATAGGCTGCGGGTTGTGAGCGACTTCCTCATCGGTAAGACCAAGCATATCGATGATATTTACCTGCGAGCCGGCGTAATAAGAGAGCGCTCCGATAGTTGTAGCTGCAACATTAAGAGTTGAGCCTTTCTCCTGCGCTTTACTTTTAAACCATTCACCGGAAATCTTCATTTTCGCAACAAGTCCGTTCTCCAACTCCATTTTACGCTGCACATCCTCTTTCTGTGAAGTGTAATTGTAGTAAGCGTATATACAGGTGGCTATTAATACAATTGCCACAGCGCCGGTTGGTTTTCCGCCTGTCATGCTTTGTTTAAGGTTGAAGTACAGAACGGTGAGCACCTTTCCGAATAAAATAAACACAAGCGGACCAACAAAGAAAAAGAACCTGTATAACGGTAATACATCACCGCCGATGGAAATTACATAGACCGTATAAAGGAAATACATCATAAATATCAAAAGTACTTGTGAGAAAATTTCTTTGCGTTTGAAGAGAATCAGAGGAGCAATGAATGCAATACCCCATAATAGATAAGCCGATGCGAAATCCCAGAAATATCCCCATCCGGTCTCAAGGTAGACAGCTGAGAAACCGGTTTTAGCATAGAACGTATTCGGGAATGGATACCCGTAATAACTTAACCTGAACAGCATAAACAATAACATCGGGACAACATAAACAGCGTACGTAATAAGATTATTCTTAGATAGAAGTTTTTTTATCGCACCTGATTTGTCTTCCCTGAAGGTCATAAATATCTTGTGAAGAATGATTATACCAAAAACATACATACCATCGGGACGTGTCAAAGACGCGAGGAAAAGAACCAGTGGATAGCTGTAGACAATCCCCTCTTTATTTCCGTCTCTCATGTACAAATACATACCTAAGAAGGATAACGCTACGAACATTGTCGTCTCCATACCGCTGATAGCCCAGTACTGGAATGCACCTACGAATGCAGTTAAAATAACCGGGATGAGATCGAGGAATTTAACTGAGCTTTCGCTGCCTGATGATTTAGACTTTTTCCCGGATGAATCATCTTTCAGTCTTATCATCGATGATATCTTATACACCATTACCAAAGTCATAACTCCAAAACCAACACTTAAGTATTGCGACAGGTCAATAATACCGGCACCGGTAACAGCAAAGATACTAAGTAAAATAAGCCATAGGAAATTAGTATATCCTTCAACTTTTTCATCAATGTTGAACACCAGACCATTACCGTTAATAAAGTTCTCAACATAACGAAATGTAATAAACGCATCATCCTGTACGAATTTAGTCTGGAAACAAAGATATATAAATATCACGCAAATCGCCCCGAGTAATATATAGACAGTATTATTATCCTGCGTTTTTACAGGTGATTTAGGTTGTGATTTAGATTTTACGGTTTTGGATTTAGACATCTATTACAAATTTAAAAAAATAATCCCGGTGAAAGCCGGGATTATTCAAACATTATTATATTATTAACGATTTCACTGATTTCCGTTATTAGTTGTATCGTTAGATGTTGTATCCTGCTGGATAGTTCCTCCGCTCATCTTAGTCTGCATTTCAAGAATTTTCTGCTGAACACTCGGGTCACGAGGATTTACAGCCTGAACTTTCTTCAGCACATCGATAGCAGCCTGGTAATTACCCATTGCATCATAGATATCTATTAGAATAATATATGGATTGAAAGTACCTCTCATATTCATCGGGTTTGCCTGAATATCTGCATTAGCTGCATCTATTACAAGGTTAGCATATTTCTTGAATCCCTGTTCATTACCGATTCTATGATACATCATTGCAATTTCATATTTTAATCTATAGTCCATAGGGACAACATCCTCAGGAATTATTTTTTCCATTTCATCAATAACAACCGGAACCTGATCAAAAGTCGCGGGATTCTTTGAATATCCCAGTGCTAATCTCAAGAAAATAGACCTGTAAGTCTGGATCATACGATTAGCATCCTGGTTATAGAATATATCTTTATCATCCAGTCCTTTAAGGATGAAACCATAGTGAGGATCCGGATAAGGATGCTCAGGAGCATCAAATAAAGAAGCACGCATTACATTTTCATTAATTGCAAATCCCATAGCGTCAGTAGCTTTATAAGGTACAAGTCTTTGGAGCATACCTTCAGTAACAAGATACTCATTCAATCCTATGTAGTTATCATCCGTTACAGTTAGTGAGAAGTAAACCGGTCTTTCCCAATTATTTGCTCTGATTATATCATAGACAAGGAGGTCATTAGTTTTAACAGCCGTGATCTGCTGGTTACCTGATCTCTGCCTGATAGTAGGGGGCATTACGAATTGAATCTGTTCAGGTAATCCTTCAGCGTTCTGCATTGAATCAGGGTATGCAGTTTTAGGGACATCGAGAGCCATAACTTTATTTTCAGGCCACTGCACAGGTGATAAACGGTTAATCTGTTCATCTGTAAATGTCATTGGTACCGGAAGCGAACCATATGGACGCGAATTTTTAAGCTGCAAGATATACCATGGTGTCTGACCAAGTGAAAGATTTACTACTCTCACGTCCTGCCTGATTCCATAAACAGCCTGTATACACCAAATCGGGAAAGTATCATTATCACCGTTTGTAAATATTATAGCATCTTTTTCTGCGCTTTGCAGAATATTGTAAGCATAATTATAGGGGAAATAGTTATCCGATCTATCCAGATAGTAATAATTTTCCCGCGCCATATTAACCGGAGCTGCAATCATTGCAATTACAATCACAAGAGCAGCCACAGCCATATTTGGTTTTGCACTTTTACTCCATTCCCGTATCTGGTCGATAATTGCGACCACCCCGAAACCTATCCAAATCGCAAAGACCATAAAGGCCCCGACATAGAAGTAATCCCTTTCTCTAGGCTGCGGGTCCTGCTGGTTCTGATACAGAGCGGTTACCACGCCCATCAGCAGGAACATGATGAGGAAGACGAGTGCGAGCCTCCAATCCTTTTTGAAGTGATAAAATACACCAAGTAATCCTAATATAAACGGTATAGCAAAGAATTTGCTAAAGTCTTCCTGGTCGCCCTGATCATATCCCTCCCTTCCGACGAACTGCCACAATAAATATCGAAGGAACATTTCATCAATCTGGTACTTCCACATAAACTCAAGGTCACTGGAATAAAGCTGCCATGTCCGGGTGTGCTGGGGTTCCTGAGAATATCTTCTGGGCCAGATCAAAGGCTGCTGACCATACTGTTCACGTCCAAGATATGAGATAAGTTTTTCAATATTATCAGGCTGGTTTTCATCAATCGGAAGATCAGGAACGCCAGATCTTAACAACACAGAAGTATAAGTCGAATAACCCAGAACTATTAAGAATAAAGATAAGAATAGAATATTAAGTAGAGCTGATTTCTTTTGAATCGAATAATAAATTCCGGCAATTAATCCGCCGAATACAATTACAATACCAAAGAATCCAACGCTTTGAATCAATTCAGGAATTTTCATTACAGTGATAGGATAAACAACGAAAAACGCAACAGCGGAAGCTATCAATGCAATGAAGAATGTTTTTCTTGTGTATTCATATCTTCTAAAGTAAAACACCAAGCCTGCAATTATAATACATTGAACAACCAATAGATGGATACCAAGTGAAAGGCCAACAACATAAGCCATAATGAGCAAATACTTATCACTGCCGGGTTCATCAGCTTTTTCCCACCAAACCATAAGTAAATAAATACAAAGTGCAACGAGGAAAGTTCCGAAACCGTATACCTCCGTTTCAAGAGCATTGAACCAGAACGTATCACTAAAAGCAAGAGCAAGCGCGCCAACTGCAGATCCACCGCAAATCACAAGTATATCAAAAGTCGATTTTGGAACTCCTCTCCAGTTTTTGATAACTATAACTGAAATGAGATACGTTAGAAATACACTACCAGCGCTTGAAAGTACAGATAAGTAGTTCATTCTGAGACCAATATCAGAAGCAGAAGGTATCAGAGTGAATAATTTACCTACCAGGATGAAAAACGGAGCTCCCGGAGGGTGCGGAACACCCACGGTATAGGCACAAGCAATGAATTCACCGCAATCCCAGAATGAGAAAGTCGGTTGTACCGTAATAATGTAAACTATTGCTGAAATTAAGAATATTACCCCTGCGGTAACGCGGTTGGCGAGTTTAAAATCCATCTAAGATTAATAATATTTAAAACAAAAGTTCAAATTACCTTAAATAGCATATTATTTCAAGATATAAACTATATCTAAATATATGCTTAAATAATAAAAAAGAGGTCATTCCCTTGTGGAAATGACCTCATAAACGGCTTTAAAATTTGCCTATTTCTCAGAATCGTCATCTTTCTTTCTTCTGTCGAAAATATGGTCAATTAATCCATATTCTTTAGCTTCTTCAGCATTCATATACTTATCCCTTTCGGCGTCTTTAGCAATCTCTTCATATGTTTTTCCGGAATGCTGAGCAATTATCTCATAAAGTGTTTTTCTTGTATTTTCCATATCTTTAGCATGGATTAGGATATCGGTAGTCTGCCCCTGTAATCCGCCTGTCCATGGCTGGTGCATAAGAATCTTCGCATGAGAAAGAGCAATCCTCTTTCCTGCGGCACCACCTGTCAGCAGTAACTGACCTATAGATGCTGCTAATATAACGCAAATCGTGGATACGGCAGGTTTAACGTACTGCATAGTGTCATAGATACCAAGTCCTGCAGTTACACTACCTCCCGGTGAGTTGATGTAAAGCATAATGTCTTTATCCGGGTCTTCGGATTCGAGAAATAATAACTGCGCAATTATAAGCGAAGCGATCTCATCATAAACAGGGTTTCCAAGGAAAACAATTCTTTCCTTAAGAAGGCGTGAATAAATATCGTAGCTTCTTTCACCGCGGGCAGTCTGCTCCACAACAATCGGTACAAGCTGGCTGTGGAAATTTCCCACTCTATCCAGTCCTGAATTTATATAATCCGCATTTTTTTTGATAATATCAGAATAATGCATGTTTTATTATATTAGATTTTAGGTTCGAATTTTTTCAGTTCTTCCTGTTCGGTAATTTTAGCATTATCTTTCAGGAAGTCCATTACTTTTTTACTAACAATATTTGTCGCAATATCGTTGTTCTCTTTGTATATTTCTACGAGCTTTTCAGCAGGAATGTTAAACCTTTCCGCATTTTCTTTTGCAAGTTCATCAAAATCAGCGTCTTCAGCTTTAATATTTTCAAGTTCGGCAATCTTTTCTCTTATCAGGAACCACTTAGCCTGGAAAATGGCATCAGGTTTGCGAGACTTTTTGAATTCGTCTAACTGCTCATCTGTCAGCTGGTAATTTTTTGGAAGCTGCTTTTTGTAATCATCCAGTAAAGACTTCATTATTGCATCAGAGAAAGCTTCAGGGACTTCGATATCGTTAAGTTTTACTAATTCACTTATAATCTCGTTTTGCAGTTCCCTGTCAGCGGCATCATTGTATATCTTACCCAGTTCGGATTTAATTTCAGCTCTGAACTCATCTTCGGTTTTCAGGTCTTCTTTTCGGGTTACTTTTTTGAAGAACTCTTCATTCAGTTCGGGGTAAACGACTTTTTCAACCTTCATAGCTGAGATCTTAACCTTTTGCGTGTTACCGTCCTTGGTTTTAGTCTCGACCACCCTTTCTTCATCTTCTTTAATGCCTTCCAGGGCAGATTTGAACTCCGGTAAGAGGTCTTTATTGCCAAGGAAAAACTTTACGTCCTTTTGTCCCTGTCCGATAAT
>CALGOI010000434.1 GCA_937959065.1 uncultured Ignavibacteriota bacterium
TGATCTGTTCTCCTGATAAGGGGAATTGAGATAGTTTGAGAATGTATTTGAAAAAGGTTTCCGATCAATGTGAACGAATTCAAACTTTGGTAGACGATATGTTCAATGATACAAAAATTCAAACAGGACAGTTTGTTATCAATATTCAATCGGTTGATTTGAACAAAATTATAAAAGATGCTATTGATACGGTGTCCTCATTATATGATTCACGTGCAATTGATATATCCGGAAAAATCGAAAACACTGTCCTCTGTGACCCCTGCAAGATATCCCAGGTGATTACAAATTTATTGGAAAATGCCATAAAGTATTCGGAAAAAGATACTCAGATAAATGTATTCCTGTCTGAGTCATCCCGGGAAGCGGTTGTCTGTGTTAAGGATAACGGTATCGGAATAAATCTGGATGAACAAAGATTCATTTTCAATCGGTTTTACCGAAGCAAGGAATTAAATGAAAATGTTCATCCCGGGTTTGGTATTGGACTTTACGTGTGTTATGAAATAATAAGACTACATAATGGCAGGATTTGGGTTGAGAGTGAACCGGGTAAAGGTTCTGAATTTTATTTCTCTCTGCCATTGAATTTATAAGTACGACTTTAATCCGGAAAACTAATTTTCGTTATATTAAAACCCCCCTTTCGGGGGTTTTTCTTTATTATATACTCTGTTTGTTTATTTATTCTCTTCTTGTTTATCCTTTATCAGGTCGGGAAATTCTTTATAAAACTTCTTGAGCTTTGGATAGATAACAGCCGAGCAGTATCCCTTGTTAGGGTTGTTGTTGTAATAGTTCTGGTGATAATCCTCTGCTTTATAGTAATTCGTCAACGGGGATATTTCCGTTACGATAGGGTCGTCCCACACACCGGCTGCTTCCACTTCGGCTTTTACCTTTTCAGCTGTCTCCTTCTGGCTTTCATTTTCATAAAATATAGCCGATCTGTATTGTGTTCCCACATCGGCTCCCTGCTGATTGAGTGTAGTCGGGTCGTGCGTCCTGAAGAAAACATTCAATAAAGTCTCGAAGGATATCTCGTTAGGATCATAAGTTATCCTGGCGACTTCAGCGTGTCCCGTAGTGCCCGTGCACACCTGTTCGTATGTAGGGTCCTTAACCGTTCCTCCGCTGTACCCGGATTCTACCGTGTACACCCCTTTTAGATTTTGAAATATTGCTTCCACACACCAGAAGCATCCCGCTCCAAATGTTGCGGTGTCTAATGTTACGTTTGTATCTGCCATTTTATCAGGTGGTATTGTGTTATTTGTTAAATTATTTGACTGATTGTTGGAATGAGAAGACGAGCAGTTAAATAAATTAAATGACGTAAACAGCATAAAAACAACAACTCCGATTTTCATGATATCCCGCTTTTTACACTTAAAACAAATAGTAACTTTGAATAGTTCAAATGATATAGATTTTATATAATCCTCACTATATATTTCAAAATACAACTTTAATTTATCATTCGAAATGAGATATTTAATTTTAATTTTAATATTATTTTGTAATACCCTGCTGCATTCTCAATGGGTACAGCAAAGTTCAGGAAGTTCTCAATTGATTTGTGTCTCAGCTCCAAATGATACAATTGTTTGGGCAAGTGGTGCATATACCGGGTCGGGTGGAGGATCTATTGTGCTTAGAACGACTAACGGAGGAATCAAATGGGAGCAGGTTGCTATTCTTAATACCTATCCGGTGCAGGTGCTGTAATTGCAGGGATTGATGAAAATACAGCTGTTCTATGTTATGATACTACAGCCTATAGAACTACAAATGGAGGTTTAAACTGGGATGTTGTTTTGACTCAAAGATCTGGATTTTTTAACGCAATTGATATTCAACCAAATGGGCATGGGATAATACAAGGTGATCCGGTGAATGCTAAGTGGTCAATTTGGAAAACCACTAATTACGGAATTAATTGGACTAAAATAAATACGCTTAATGCATGGAATACCGATGCAAGCTCTTTTAACTCATTATATATCCGGGGTCAAACTATTTACTTTTGCGGCATAGGAGGAAAGATATTCTTTTCCTCTAACAGCGGTAGTAACTGGACCCAACAATCGGTGTCTTTATCGTGGCCGATTGCAATTTGGTTCAATAATGATTCCGTGGGAATGGTGGGTAGCGGATTAGGAAAAACTACAAATGGTGGAGTAAATTGGACTACACAGTCTGCGCCGGGGTCAGGGACTATCAGAGGTATAGCAGGTTATGGTGAAAACTGGTGGTATGTTAGACGTTATAAAACAATACACCGTTCGACGAATAACGGTTTGACGTGGTCAACAGATTCTACCAGCCAGGAACTTTGGGATATAGCAATTTCCAAAACCGGTACTTCATTGTGGGCGGTTGGTGAGTTTGGCTCTATTTATTCTAACAATGGCACTATTACCAATGTTATTTCAAATTCTATTCCGCTCTCTATATTCCTTAATCAAAATTATCCAAATCCTTTCAACCCCTCTACTAAAATCAAATTTAACATTCTTAAAAATTCGTTTGTTGAGTTAACGGTTTTCGATTCTTCAGGCAGGCTTATTAAAAAGCTGCTCAATGAAAGTTTACAGGCGGGAACTTACGAGTCTGTTTTCGATGGTTCGGGAATTCCATCAGGGGTATATTTTTATACCCTCAAAACTAACGAATTTACAGAAACAAAGAAAATGATATTACTAAAATAACGATCACTTCTCTTCCACTTTAATTACTTCCGCGTCACTCTTCTCAATGATGTACTTCACGTCATACAGATCACGTCTCCTGTCCTTGAGATTCTTTACAGCTCCGAAGGAGTGAAGCTCCTTCAGCAGGTCTATATCCACATCCGCCACAAGTATCATCTCCGTGTTAGGCGTTGCCTCTGCTTTAATACCTGATGTAGGAAACGAAAAATCACACGGCGTAAAAACAACAGATTGCGCGAACTGTATATCCATATTGTGAACCTTTGGCAGGTTACCTACCGATCCGGCTATAGCTACATAACACTCGTTCTCTATAGCCCTTGCTCTCGCGCAGTATCTTACACGTGAGTAAGCGTTTTGCGTGTCCGTCAAAAACGGCACGAACAATATACGCATCCCATTATCCGATAAAATTCTCGGCAGCTCTGGAAACTCAACATCATAACAAATCAATACTCCAACCGGTCCGCAGTCTGTCTCGATCACCTTTATTTTATTTCCGCCAGTAATGCCCCAGAACTTTATCTCGTCCGGGGTAACGTGTATCTTTTCATACGACTCATACGTTCCGTTCCTTCTGCACAGATGACCCACATTGTACAGTTTACCGTTCCTCATTTCGGGCATGCTTCCTGTTATGATGTTTACATTGTATGAGATTGCAAGCTGTAAAAACCTGTCCCTGATCTCGTCAGTGAATTTTGCAAGCTCGCGGATAGCATCTGGTTCTGAAAGATGATTGTATTTAGCCATCAACGGCGCGTTAAACAGCTCCGGAAAAAGCGCGAAGTCGCTCTTGTATCCCGCAACGGCATCTACAAAATATTCCACCTGCTCGAACATTTGATCTACATCTTGGTATAATCTCATTTGCCATTGTATCAGCCCGAGCCTTACCGTCGATTTATACATTGACGGCTTCACGGATGGCTTTTTGTAGTATATGTTATCCCATTGCAGCAGTACCGCGTAATCTTTTGATTCCGAATCACCGGGCATGTAATTTTGCAGCACCTTCTTTACGTGAAAATCATTAGACGTCTGGAATGTAAGTATCGGGTCGTACACTTCTTTGAATTTTACCTTCTGTATATATTCTTTAGGCGTCAAGTCTTTTGAATGCTCTGAATATCCGGGTATCCTTCCTCCGAAAACGATTGCGCGGAGATTCAGCTTCTCGCATATCTCCTTTCTTGCGTCGTACAGCCTTCTGCCGAGACGAAGCCCCCTGAATTCGGGTCTTATAAAGATCTCTATACCGTACAATGTGTCACCCTTAGGCGTGTGTGTGTCGAATGTATAATTACCCGTTATCTCTGCGTATGTGTGCTCATCACTGAAATGATCGTACTTCACAATCAGTGAAAGAGCGCACCCCACTACTTTATTATCGACTACAGCAGCTATCTGCCCTTCCGGAAAGATGTCTATCAAGCGGTTTATGTTTGCCTCGCTCCATAGAGGTCCGCCCAGTGTCGCATACGCCTCCTTCATCGACGCTATCAGCTCATGGTAATCGTCTTTTGTTAACTGCCTGATTTCTACTTTTTCTATATCTGTCATATAATTAATTTATTTTCTTCCTGCCTTGAATATTAACTCCCATCGTACTGTCTTTACCTCCCCGATATCACCCCAAAGCTCTTTGAGCTCGGGAAAGATTATCTCAACGGGGTCGAACTTCGTATCTTCGTGATGCTTCTTTACCGCGGACCAGCTGTGAAGGTAATTTACAAGCTGTTCCAGGTCCCACTGTGCCTCTGCCGTAAAACCCGGCGCGTCTATCTTTTCAAAGGGTATCTCGATATTCTCATATCTTTCCATCCAGTTAACCCTGGCTTCCGGCGCCCAATACTCGTACAGGTAATCTTTGGAGAAATAATCCATTATTATGTCTATTTCATCCGATATTTTCGATTCCGCGTAGCTCCATGCCGCGAATACTCCGCCCGGTTTTAAGACCCTGTTGACCTCGGGAAAGAACCTCGAGTGATCGAACCAGTGCAGTGCGGTTGCAACCGTCACCATATCAACCGTCTCATCTTCGAAATATATCTCCTCCGCCGGTGCGACGAGGTACTCGATGTTGTCCATCTCGAACGCGTTGTCAATCTGCTGGCGGCTGGCATCCGTTGCTATCACTTTTTCGAAATGTTTTGCCAGGGAAACTGCTGCCTGTCCGTTGCCCGTAGCGCAGTCCCAGACCATTTTCTTATCCTTGACCAGTGTGCCCAGAAATTCGAACAATTCATCCGGGTAGCCCGGTCGTGATTTTGAATATCCTTTTGAATCTTTTGAGAAATGATCCTTAAACTCCATGTAAGAGCGGTAAAATGTTGTTTATTGGAAGGTAAGTAATTTGAGGGATTTTTTTAAGGCAGTAATTAGGGTAAACTACTATCTAATCCTGTAACCGACTCCGATGTTGTATTCAAATCCTGTCATCATTGCCTCGGTCTGGTAGAAGCTGTTGTTATAGTTCGCGTTCACATCGATGTACCAATTTTTTGACGCGAAGAATCTCACGCCCGTTCCTACCTGGAATGCATACCGCCCCTTGAATCCCGAGTTGGTATCGAGCACCGTGTTCTGCTCTACCTCCTCGAAGATCAGATTCATGCCGTTCATGAACGAAACATACGGGTTTATTTTAGCTCCTTTGGTGAAATCGGTGAAATAATAACGTCCTCCGATATGTACAGGAATAATACTCTGTGAGAATCCGCTTGTCGAATCTGTAGTGCTCTGCTGCATATACCCCGTCCTGATGTCCAGCGAAAATTTAGTAGGAAAATACCAGCTGTATGTAAAGTATCCGCCTGCTGAATTTGGAAATATCTCTTTGAAGTCGCTTAGATTACGTGTGTAAACACCGTGAACCGAAATAGAGGGTATGGATGTGAAGCGGGGCTTGTTTTGCGCAACGGCATCACTGCTTAGCAGTAACAATATTATTACTATTATTTTCTTCATCATAAGAATGTGCTAAAATATAATTTCACGATAGGTACCTGCCTCTTTACATCAGGTGACCCTTCGTAATAGCTCTTTCTCCAGAATATACTTGCATCGAGTCCAACGGCGAAGTACTCCTGCAGCGGAAGAGTCAGTCTTAAAAGTATGTAGTTCAGGTTGTGTGTGGATTCCTGCGGCTCTGTCATAGAGAATATCCACCCGTTTGTAAATGTGAGTTTCACTATGCTCCAATTTTTATACATAAGTTCAATATCGCCGATCGCTCCTATTCCCGGTCCCATGTCATAGTCCCTACCATCTTCGGCGACAAAATAATCCGTGTTCGTACCACCCAGTAGTATCCCGTTTATACCTATCTGTGCGAATAAGTCAAGCTTGCCAATGTCTACTTTAGTGAGGAAGTTCGGTATGATGGAAGTTTGTCCGTATTGAAACCCTGGATTATTTGTATAGCTGTAATCGAGTGAGATGTTGAGTTTTTGTTTGAGTATCTTAGTATTTGACACTGTAAAACCATAAATATGTCCTGATGAGTATATGTTGCCTAATTGAGGTGCACCGGTATTTAGCTCAGCCCCGAATGTGAAATAGGAGAATGGGGCGATCGTGCTGAATATGTCTCCGTATCTTATATCTATGCCGTAAATACCCTGCTCAGATCCTTTTGAGAATATCTCTCCGATGTTATTTTGTGATTCATCAAGCCTTCTCACACCGGCTGTAAACTTTACCAAAAACTTAGGCTGCTTTCCGTAATATGGATTATCGAACCTCTTGAACGAATCTCCGCTTATTAACCTGTTCACCCCTCTAACCGGGTTTATAATTCCTCCGACGACCTCTCTCCATACCCTATCAAATCCCGTCTCTCTATTATCCGTTACCATTGCCGACAAACGGAATAATGTCTCACCGAAATTTATTCCGTTCACCGTTGTATTTACCAGGTCGTTAAATGACGGACGGAAGGTTTCAGCGAACATTTCCCAAATTCCACTCCCAATAAATGTATATATTGACGACTGCCAGAAATCATAACCATTGCTTCTCCCGGCGTTAAAATACAGATTACCGTGATAAGGGTGCGAAAAATAGTTCGTCAAAAAATTATCTCCGTCATATTCAAACCCCTCACGGATGTTCTTTTTCCAGGTATTAAAAGTGATCTTTGTCCAGTTCTCTTCCTCCGTATCTTCCCAGTTTCTAAGATACTTTGCCATCGCAAAAGGGATGTACTCTATCAATGCCATTTGCACCAGCGATGTCAGCAAATGCGTGCGTGATTCGTAACCTTTGTATGTTTTTTGTTGTGGGGTGAGGTCCTGTATAGTATCGGATTTTAATCGGCTGGAGTCGAGCCTCCCCGAGTCGAGCGTGCGGGAATGAAACAGAAGGTCGAGCTTCCTGTTGCGGTTTACCTTTAAGTCAGCGAAACTCTCTATGGGTTTGTAAAGTCTTTTTTCGGATGAGAGTGTTAATAACTTATATTGCTCTTTTTCTCCGCCGGGTTCAGCAAATAGCGTGTCAATTCTCTCCTGCGAAAAAATGTTTTGAGACAAAATGAAAAGTACGGCTGTTAATACAATTAACCTGTAACTATGCGTCATATATTATTTTTATCTTTCCCTTTTACTCTTTGGTCCGAAAATAAAAAAACCCGAATTCGAAACCAATATAGATTTATAATAGAACTAAAGGTAGTGACAAAATTTCGGCTGTGTCATAAATGGGTCACTTTGCCTCTTCTTTGACAGGGTTCTCTTCTATCTCTTTCTTCTCTTCTTCGATGAGCTTTTGAAGTGTATCACTCGGTGTGTCGATCTTTAAGGTATCCGTGTTGTCATTCTTTGAAATGGTCTCCACCTCGATGAATTCCTCGTTGTCAAATATGAACTGCTCCCCTTCATCCAGTATAAGTATCTTCTGTTCATATGACCGCGTCCATAATATTCCCGTTACAGTTTCCTTCGGATATTGTTCTATCAGGTAAACAAGTGTCTTCAACGGTTGGTCGGGATCAGAACCGTATGTGCTCGAGCCGTAATGAATAGGCAGCATATAGTCCGCCTTTATGTCATCCAGGAGATTCATTGCGCCGAAAGATCCCATATGGTACCCAAAGTCTATCGCCTCGCAGTCTATGCACGGACCTATCGGCAATATAGCCAGGTTCACATCGAATTTCTTTCCAAGTACTTTGTATGCTTCCTTATCATATACAGTATCACCGGCAAAAAAGACTGTTATACCTTGATACTCTATTATGTATCCGGTCGCGCCGGGCTCAAACCATACGTAGCTGTCCATCACATATCTTCCTCCGGGGTGATTCGCGAAGACCGTCGTAACCTTCACGCCGTCAATATCCTTTGTCTCCCCTATGTATCCTAGTTTCCTGGAATTACCCGTTTTCATTCTTACCATTTTCATTCTAAGCGAAGGCATATACTGCTCCGTTCCCGCCGGGAATACTACAGATGCGCGGGGAAATCTCCGGTCGAGGTCGTTTAATGTGGGTAAACTCAGGTGGTCCATATGCGCGTGCGAGATAAGCACCAGGTCGAGTTTAGATATGTCTTTAATGTTTATACCCGCTTCCACTTTCCTCAGCATCAGACTCGCTATGACATCCTCGAATACCGGGTCCAGAAGAATCACCTTGTCTTCAATCTGTATCATTGTGCTAGCATGCCCTATCCAAAGCACTGAAAATCTCACGCTGTCCTTTACCGGGTCTTTTATCTTTTTCACTACCTGCTCCGGACGGCTGAATACCGCATCGGTAAGATTAGTCGTTACATCTGCAACCATAGAGCACCCGCCCATCAGAAGTAACAATATTACTACTCCAAGACGTATGTACCTGCCCTTCTTAATTTTCGATCTTGTTTTTACTTTTCTTTCAGTTGATCTGTCTGACATATTTTAATATACGCTATTACAAATTTTAAAACATAATCCCCTGGTATAACATAATCCCCTGGTATAAAGTGCTTGCAAATTCCGTACCGATAAAAACGGGCTAGTTTTTAACTTTTTAAAAAGTACACGGGGCACAAATGCCACATCCCCCCAACAAAAAAGCCCTCCCCCGCTATCACGGGAGAGGGCAGGTAACAAAAAATACAGGAGTTATTTTATGAGATTCATTTTCTTTGTCTGTGTAAATTCCCCTGATTGTAGTGTGTAGAAGTAAATTCCGCTCGAGAGCCCTGCCCCGTCGAAATTGTATTCGTATGTTCCTGCATTCATTGTTCCGTTTACCAGCTGTGCTACTTCCTTCCCGGACATGTCATAGATCTTCAGCGTAGTAATTCCTGCATCAGGAATCGAGAATGAGATCTTCGTTGACGGATTGAATGGGTTCGGATAGTTCTGCTTCAGCTCGTATCCCTCAGGGGAAGAGTTTGTGTTACCTGTAATATTTGTTACTACTTCAACATATTTTATTGTTGTTATGTCTTCATTATCTGTCGGGCCGTCGCTTACGCCTGTTACATATACGTTACCTGCAGCGTCCAGACCGAGTGCATATGCTTTTGAATCAATTGTAAGGTGTGAGCCTTCAAATCTTGCTTCCCAATCCTTTGCTCCTGATGATGTATACTTGAGTGTAAGGAAATCATATCTTGAACCGTGGTCCCTGCTCCATCCGGTTACATATACGTTACCCGATGCATCTACTTTAATGTCGTTTGCCCTGTCGTCACCGTCCTCGGTATTATTGTACCTTGCTGTCCAAATAGTATCGCCCGATGATGAATATTTAATTGTAAGGTAGTCATGCGCCGATGAAATACCTTCGCTGAATCCGGTTACGTAGATCTTGTCAGTTGCATCTACCACGATCTTCCTGGCCTCGTCATAACCCGAGTCCGTTCCGTTGAAAAGCTTAGCCCATACGATCGAACCGAAAGGAGTGTACTTTATAGTCAGGTAATCGATTCCCATCATCGGTGATCCGGTATATTCCAGACCGCATACATACACCGCGCCTGAAACAGGGCTTACTGCTATAGAGTTAGGCTTCCTTCCGCCAAATCCCGTTCCGGAGTAAAAGCTCTCAAATATTGTATCGCCGGATGCAGTGTATCCGACTGTGATTAAAAGGTCCATGAATCCCGGGGCAATGCTGTATCCGGTAACATAGATCGCTGAACCGTGTGCTGCTATTGCGGTAACGTGTTCACCGCCCCCCGGAATTGGTCTGTCAAAATATCTAACCCATCCGAATCCGCCCGACGGAGTGATCTTTAATGTGATGTAATCGAAGCTCTCACCCGGTACGGATGGACCGCTGCCGCCCACGTAAACATTTCCTGCTGCGTCGAGAGTAATGCAATATGGTGATTCAGTCATGTGCATTGCACCGTCATACCTATTTACCCATTTTGTCGTTCCGTCTGAACCGTACTTTATAGTAACGATGTCCGTAGCTGTTCCGACACCTTCGCTGTATCCTGTAACGTATACATTGGAAGAATCGTCGATGGCAATGTCCACTCCCCTGTCATCGCCGTGAGCCGGACCGTCATACTTCTTTGACCATAACAATGTGCCTGACGGACTGTACTTTAATGTAACGATATCCGCTAAACCCACGCTGTCGGAAAATCCGGTTACGTAAGAATTACCCGCGTGGTCTGTAACGATCGATTCTGCGTAATCGTAACCGTCCGCGGTTCCGTTGTACTGCTTAACCCAGCTTTCTGTCACCTGGGCATTTACTGATTGTGAAAAGAAAGAAATTACTGCTGCGAAAAAGATTGCTGTAAATGTTAATGCTGTTTTCATTTTTTGTTTCTCCTGTTTTTTTGTTTAAATGAATTGTTAATCATTTACCTGTAATCTATTCCGTTTTATTATCGGAAAACTTATCAGTAAACAAGAAAACAGTGAGCAGGGGAGTAAACTATTGGAAATATAGTAATATAGCAATTTATCATTCCCGCGGAAGCGGGAATCTAGAGAGATAATTTGTACTAATTGATTAATGTTATTGTTTTGGGGTAATTCAACCGTTTTTAACAAAAACGACCCTTTTTCACTCAAAAATGAGCTAAAACGGGTCGATTTTTGTAAAAAATGATGTAAAATTAATCTTTTTGAGGTTCTTTCAATATCAAGGAAAATGCGATCGTTGCTGAAAGAGTTAAGACAATAAATCCAAGAGAATATTCGATCGGTATATGATACCAGTCGGATATCATCATTTTAATTCCAACAAAGATAAGGATAACTGCCAGCCCGATATTCAGAAATCTGAAATACTTCATTATTCCGGCTAGAGCGAAGTATAATGCCCGTAGTCCAAGTATCGCAAAAATATTTGATGAGTAAACAATGAATGGATCTTTTGAAATCGCCAGGATAGCAGGAATAGAGTCGACCGCAAAAATCAGGTCGGTTGTTTCAATAACAATTAATACCAGCAGGAGAGGCGTACCAAACAGGCGTCCTCTTTTCCTGGTGAATAATTTATCTCCGTCATATTCTTTAAGAATCGGGATGATTTTTTGAATCAGCTTTAAAACCGGGTTTTTACCCGGGGTGACTTTGGTTTCTTCTTTTTGTAAAGCCAGCTTAATACCGGTAAAGATCAGAAACGCTCCGAACACGAAAATTATCCAGTCGAATTGATTTATTAATGCTACTCCCAGAGCGATAAAGATTCCTCTCATAATTAATGCGCCCATTATTCCCCAAAACAACACTTTATGCTGGTATTTCGGGTTGACTTTAAAATATTCAAAAATGATAATGAATACAAAAATATTATCTACGCTAAGGGATTTTTCGATCAGGTATCCCGATAGAAACTGGAGCGCGAGTTTTTGCCCAAGATAAAAATAAATCCCGGCATTAAAGATCAGTGCTAAACCGATCCAAACACAACTCCAGATTATCGCTTCTTTTAATCTTACTTCATGTGCTTTCCTGTTTAAAACTCCAAGGTCAATGATCAGCATTATTGCGATTAATACAATGAATACTGTCCATGCAATAAAAGATGTGTCCATAAAATGATTTTACTTTGCAAAAATATGGGGAATTTTGACCATTAACTATATCAAATATTTTCTTAGAAAATTTATTGCATATTTAATTGAGAATAGATGATGGAATTTGTTTGAAAATTTTTTCTATGGAAATGTTTACGGATTTTTTTACCCGCTTAGGTAATCTCGAAGAGCTTATCAAATGGGGCGGCTTACTTGTTCTCACAATTATAATTTTTGCGGAAACAGGTATTCTGGCGGGATTTTTCCTTCCGGGTGACTCACTTCTTTTAACCGCCGGGCTACTTGCCTCCCAGGGAATAATCGATATATACGGAATTCTTTTCTTCTTAACATCTGCAGCTATTGCAGGTGACAGCTTCGGGTACTGGATTGGAATTAAAACCGGTCCCCGGATCTTTAAAAAAGAAAAGTCTCTGTTTTTCGCCAAAGATCATCTTATAAAGGCAGCTGAATTTTATAAAAAATACGGCGGGAAAACGATAATACTCGCCAGGTTTATTCCATTTGCAAGGACATTTGTGCCGGTAATTGCAGGTGCCGCAAAAATGGAATACAGATCATTTCTTTTCTTCAATGTTGCGGGTGGAATAATCTGGGTATTTTCCCTTTCATTACTTGGCTACTTTTTCGGCGACATTCCGGTTGTTAAAAACAATTTTGAATACGTTATTATCGGAGTGATAGCATTATCATTATTCCCGGTCTTTAAAACGGGAATAAAAATATATTTATCCAGGCGAAAGAAGCCGGTAGCAATGTAATCAATTAAAATTATTGAGGGGAAATCTACCCTCTCATATAAACCATAATAGCCGATATATCGGACGGTCTTACTCCGGCGATTCTTGATGCCTGGCCTATGGAGTGGGGCTTGATTTTGGACAGCTTTTCGGCGGCTTCAGCTGAGAGGGATCGTATCCTTCCATAATCGAAAGAATCGGGAATATTTATACTCTCATTCTTTTCAAAGTGCTCGACTTGCTCCACCTGTCTTTTGATATAGCTCTCGTATTTCACCTGTATCTCGAGCTGCTCTACTGCTTCCGGATTGACGGAGATCGTACGCAGGAGCGGAATCTCTGTGAAGCCGGGGAGACTCAGCACGTCGGCCAGCTTTACCTCATGACGGCGGAGTATCGACGCCAGAATTTCACCGCCATTTACACTACTGCTGCCGAGACTCTCCAGGTATGCGTTGATTGATTTCGGGCTCACTGTGACGGAGTTCACGTACGCGAGTCCCTCTCCGACTAATTTTTTCTTGTCGCGCATTTTTTCCACGAGATCTTTTTCGATCAGTCCGAGCTCAAATCCTTTTTCCATTAATCTCAGATCGGCGTTATCCTGTCTGAGGAGTAATCTGTATTCGGCGGATGAAGTGAACATTCTGTAGGGTTCATCCGGATTTTTATTAATGAGGTCATCCGCTAAAACCCCCATATAGGCTTCGCTTCGTTTAAGTATGAACGGCTCTTTTTCTGATAATTTAAGCGCGGCATTTACTCCGGCGATAAACCCCTGTGCGGCAGCTTCCTCGTAACCGCTTGTCCCGTTTATCTGTCCGGCAGTGTATAATCCGCTCACGAGCTTAGTCTCAAATGTTGCATTCACCTGGTATGTAGGGAAGAAATCATATTCCACCGCGTAACCTCTTTTAACTATCTTCACATTTTCCAGCCCGGGAATTGTACGGGCGGCTTTTTCCTGTACGTCCAGAGGTAGACTGGTGGAGAAGCCGTTCATATAGATAGTCTCTCCGCCGAGTGTCTCCGGCTCCAGGAATATCTGGTGGCGGGGCTTATCGGAGAAGCGGGATATCTTATCTTCGATCGAAGGACAGTAACGTGGACCGGCACCTTTTATTCGCCCGGTGAACATAGGTGAGTCCTCGAATCCCGTGCGTAAAATTTCGTGAGTATCCTGATTAGTATAAGTAATGAAACACTGAACCTGTTCACGGTACGGGAATCCGCCATTTGTCCTATGTGAAAATGGTTTTGGGTTTTCATCGCCTGATTGCGGCTCGGTCACGGAGAAATCTATGGTATTAATATCCAATCGCGGGGGAGTGCCCGTTTTTAAGCGTCCGGTCTTAAACCCAAGCCCGATAAGGGATTCAGACAACCCGGTCGCGGCTTTTTCACCCAATCGTCCACCTGCTTCCTGTGTATGTCCTGTGTGCATTATCGCATTCAGAAAAGTACCGGATGTAATTATCACAGACTTACAATCTATCTCGTATCCTAATCCTGTTCGGATTCCTTTTACTTTGTATTTGTATTTTTCGTCTGAATGAGAGATCTTATCGGTTAGTAGTTCGACTACCATATCCTGAATCAATTCTATACCGGGAGTGTTCTTCACCAGCTCAGCTGCAGCAATCGAATACAGATCTTTATCCGATTGGCATCTCGGTGACCAGACCGCGGGGCCTTTGGATTTGTTCAGCATCTTGAATTGTATGCCGGTCTTGTCGGCTAGAATTCCCATCACTCCGCCTAGCGCATCTATCTCACGGACGAGATGTCCTTTGGCTGTTCCGCCGATGGCGGGGTTACAGCTCATCCGTCCGATAGCGTCGAGGTCCATCGTTACCATGCCCACGGAAAATCCCATTCGGGCGGAAGCCACGGCAGCTTCGATACCTGCGTGCCCTGCTCCAATAACAATTATGTCGTAAGATTTTCGCATAAGTTTATAGGCGACGTCACGTGATGTCACATTCAATTAAGGAAACAAAAATACATTATATCTGAATATATTTCTATGCAAATTCAGTTGCTAACCCTATGTAAAATAGTTGTAATTTTACTAAATATAGAAATAACAGTATAATAGCATCCTTATAACTGTAATAACAGCACTTATGTACTGTTTCACGTGCAACAAAAAATTAACGGATAATACTTAATAGATTGGGATTGCCGCGCTTCACTTCGTTTCGCTCGCAATGACAATATAGGATAATACAACTTTTAAATTTGACCATAACATTTAAAGCGCTTGGCGGGGGAGATGAGATCGGGGCTAACTCCTACCTGCTTGATATAGACGGGGAAAAGATCGTACTGGACTGCGGACTTCATCCGCGGAAATCCGGTCCGGAGATGTTTCCCGATTATGAGTCAATAGCTAATGAGGTGATCCATCACTGTATCATTTCACATGCTCATAATGACCATATCGGAGCGCTGCCATATTTCCTTAAGCTGTTTCCGTACGCTAAAGTATACTCCACACGCCCGACATTATCCATTGCTGAGATAACGCTGGGGAATACCGTCTTTCTGATGGAGAGGGAATTCGAGGGAATCTGGGATAAATCCTATATTAAGTATTATACCGAGGAAATGCTGAATCTTATCCCCATGATAATGAAACAGCATCATTTCAATGAGGAAGTGAATCTCTCGGAAGATATCTCATTTGAATTCCATCACGCGGGGCATATTCTTGGGGCTGCAGGAGTAATGCTGAAGGTTAAGGAAGGATCCGATATTCGGAAGATATATTATACCGGGGATTTTTCCTCCAGGGATCAGAGGCTGATAAAAGGTGGAAAGTTACCCACCGAGCATGTAGATATCCTTATCACGGAATGCACTAATGGGGAATCCGAGGAGATTCCGAGATATGAATCACAGGATAAGCTTCTCGCCAGGTTCATAAATGAGGTGATCGGGCAGGGAGGTTCGGTCCTGATCCCAGTATTTGCGCTGGGTAAATCTCAGGAATTTCTGAAGCGGGTATCGGACATGATGGAGAAGAATCAGATCCCAAATGTACCGATCTATTACAGCTCACTTTCTAAGGCATTGAATAATGTCTATGATGATTTCAACTATGATGATAACCGGGTCGAGCAGGGATTTAAATTAGGCGGACTGGAATTCAACCGGCTGAGGAGGAGCGATTTCACGCGGGGTGAATTTTACAAAAAGCCATCGATCATTTTGGCGACGAGCGGGATGGTGATCGAAGGAACGGGATCGTACAGGATCGCCAAGCACATTCTTCCGATGAGAAATTTCGGGATTGCGATGTGCGGATATTGTGATCCGGCGACACCGGGCTACAGAATAAAAAATGCAAAGAGGGGTGACAGGATATATCTGGACAGCTTCGGGATAGACGAGGTAAATGTGAAATGCAGCATCGAAAATTTCAGGTACACCTCACACGCCACCCCGGATGAAATAATGTTTCTCGTGAAACAAATGAACCCTAAGAAGGTGGTGCTGGTGCACGGGGATGAAGGCGCAATTGATACAATAGGACACAATATATTGTCTCAATTCCCGCATATTAAAGTTCAAGCAGTAGAAAAAGGGAAAAATTACGTTTTATAGTATCAGTTAGGTATTTTAATGTATCATTTTAATAGTATGATAAAACAGCACTTATGGATGTAATTTGGTATTCTGCACAAGAGAAATTTAATCCGGCTGAATTAGGTGGTGAAGTAAATTGGAAAAACTGGTTTTCAGACTTGCCACAGGTTAGAGAGACCGTAACATTTGACGGAATGTTATGCCCGGATTTTAGTTTTGAAAAAGAAGATGAAGATTGGAATTATATGGTTATATTTGAAGATCAATTAACAGACATTTACATGAGCCCTGAAGTATTTTTAAAAAGAAATATTGACCTGGAAAAATTTAATTTACTTGCCTGCATAAAAGAACCATGTGATAATGATCGAACCATGCTTGAGAAAGATTATGAATTTATCGGATATGATCTAATGGATAAAAAATTTATAGCAAGCGCGATAACTAATTGCGGAGGTTTTTACGATGTATATTCCAGAACTGATATTAACGAATATGGAATTTTTACCGACAGGGATTTTGCATATAAAATCCGGGATGAACTTTACAAAATGCATCCGGAGGAACCTCATGCGGATTGTTATGTTATTGAAATCTGGAGAATGAAAAGTTGACGATTAGTTGACGTTCAATCACGTCAGCACATTCTTGCAATCGTCAACTAAAATTTAAATATTTAAAAGTTTGCAAAGCTCAATTTCACAATGAAAAATCTGGTAATAGTATTGATTATAGCGTTTACCTGCACTACCTATTCGCAGGAATGGATAAGGAATGAGATGACTGAATATTTTGAAAATAAAACCATATATGATATTTCAGTAAACAAAAACATAGTTTGGGTTTGCTCGGATGTTATTATTCGAGCTGATGGATCAGGGTTTAAAAGTTACGGCTTTGATTCTTTATTAACTGACGGACATTTAGAAAATTTTGAAACTCAATCAAAAGGTAATCTCCAATTCCTACAAATTAAATCTAATGGAAAGACGACTTATCTTTTCAATGGTTATTCAACCTTTATAAAAATTGAAGATAACTATGTAACGAGAATACAATTCCCATTTGAAAATTATAATCCCGGAATGGAAATGGCAGTTGATGATTTGGGCAGGTTATGGTTGATTGATATGAGCCATATAAATTCAGAATTTGTAAACAATGTCTACTACCTTGATATGAATAAATTTAAAAAATTTGAGTTGGATAATGGAAGGATGGAGCCGGTTAGAATTGCAGCAAATAAAGAAGTTTACCTGCTTATGAATGGGTATAATGATGAAGGTAAACCTGATCATCAATTCTGGATCGTTAATGAAAATAATGAAATTGTAAGGCATAGTTTAAAAGGAGGAGGTTACAGCCTGGACTCGGATAATGAGAATGTTTATCTGAGCACAAAGGGTGAAATGGCAGTTATCAAGAATGGCGATGATTACAGCTTAGCAGAATACTATAATACTAATTCAATGTATGTATCTGATAATAGACCAGCCCCATCATCATCATTCTCGAAAGTAGTAGGGGATTGGATTTACCGTTCTGATATTACTGGATTAAGGCGATACAATTATTTAACAAGAATTAATGAGGTAATACCTGTTAATTACAACCCGGAAGAAATTGTTTTTTCTGATTTCAATTTATACAATGATACTTTACTGATCGGAAAGAGAAAATCGACATTTGGAGTTTTTAGCCAAATTCCCGAAGTGAAATCAGGTATAAGAATATTGAATATAAAATGAAAATAGAATACACGACAGAATCTGTAGAAAGCGAACCCGGTCCTAATTTATATTGGATGGGTTCACGTGAAGAATGTCTTAGATTGTCAAACTTAATTCATCCGCTTGGCGAGAAGAATGATTCAGAGATTAACTTAACAAAGAATTTTACAAGTACATGCCTTATCCACTAAAAGCATTGTGATATCCTTGAAGCCAGAATAAACCTTCAATTGAATCACCAATTTGTGGTATGTAATTTTCGGTGATTATATTCTTAGCGGAAACGTACAGGTTGATACCAAAAATAGTCTCGGAATCAGGGTGATTTATTACGAGTCCATAAATCTTATATATAAGCTCATCATCAAAGTAAATTTCCTCGAGTTCTTCAATCGTTAGCATAAACTGGTAATCACAAAAATCATTAACTTCAGCAAAGATCGCAGCTCCGTCAATTCTATAAGACTCACCATCAACCTCAACTTCCCGTGGGATACTTTTTTGCATAGAATAAGCTAAACCACTAAAATAAAAGTCTATGGGTTTATTAGTTGAGTATAGATGAGAATTAAAACTATAAAATGGGTCGAAAAAATTTACATCAGCAAAACCGCTTAGAAATTCAGCCTTGATATTTGCTTCATATCCCCTGTTATCCTCTGTAATTTCTGTTATAACGACTTCGGTTTTTATGCCCCTTACGGAAGCAGGATAAAATGCTTTTACAATTAATTCTTTTTTTGTGGGCACTTCAAGTGAAATCCACCGTACATCTTCAAGTGGATACGAGTTTGCAATCAAAGATTTTTTTTTGAAAAAGGTTGAATTATTATATTTATTAATTACCTCGCCATGATTAAACATTTTATCTACAATAATATTTCTTAAACCATCAGGTTCAACTCCAGGTGCTAAAGTATCAAAATGGCTTTTTAACTCCATAGAATCATCTAAAATTCAAAAATATAATTAGGCCTCACATACGCAAGTTTAAAGCCGGATCTAATCATGTTGCGGTAAGAGGGTGAAGGTTTTTCGGGAGTGTCTTCGGCTGTTTCGGTAGCCAGGAATTTACACCCGGCTTCGATGGCTTTATTTGTGCGGTAATTAATGAGCACTTTTTGCGCTCCTTTTCCGCGGTGTTCCTCCAGCGTAGCGCCTATCGCGAGTGAAGCGATGTCTTCATAAAAGTGCATGGCAGCCGCTGAGATGGGAGTGTCCCCGTCATATATAAGGAAGTAGAGCCAGTCATCCCTGCCTATACCGGCTGAGATTATCTCGCCGGCTAATCCTTCCCACCCAAAAGACTCAGCAATTATCCTGCTGAAATCGCTTTTCTCGTTTAAGCCAATAGGTTTGACCGAGAGGGCTGATTCTATCTTTGGCAGTTTATCCGAAGGGAGTTCGTAATATAGCTGAGCCCAGTTATTATAATGTTTGAATCCCTTAGACAGAAGAACATCCTTAATATTTCCCGGTTCAGCCTCGGGGCTGACCTGGACAAAGAAGCGGGGAATCTTATTATCCCGGAAGAAATCCATAATTTCATCTATACCGGTTGATTTGAGGGGAGCGTCTATCCCGATCTTCAGTGCACGGTTAAAGCCGAGTATATCCAGAGAAGGTACGGCAATCGCACCGTAAGATGATTCATCTTTGATGAGCACTTTACTGTCCGGGCTGCCGCTAAGGTAATTTTTGAAGCAGGAAGCGAAATAATCCCATTCGCTCAGTTCAATTTTTTTATGGAATACGTTTTGCAAGGTTTTATGCCTTTGTTGCTATCACCTGGAGGTATTCTCCAACCATTACTGTGTCATGACCTTTGGAGATATTGTGCTTTTTAAAGACTTCGGTTATCTCATCTTTGAATTTATCCTGCTCATCTTCCTCCAGGAATTCGTAAACAGTTTTTATCGGTCCGAAGTAATTCACAAAATACTCAGTTGTGCCCGCCGGATCGACATCATAAATCAATTCAGTAGTTCGCTTAGTAAACTCTATATCAGATGCATAATCTTTGAATCTCTCTTTCACGATCTCCTCGTCACCCCATTCGTTGGGTTTAGCTACACCGGGAGGAGGGGGCGGAGCATATTTGCTTATGGTACCGAAGAAATCTTCAGCGAAATCGTTTTGAGTCCAGTTAGCCATGACGACTTTCCCGCCGGGCTTGCAGACGCGGAATAATTCTTTTGTAGTAACATCGGGTCGTGGACAGAACATTGCTCCGAACATTGTAAGAACGTAATCGAACTGATTGTCAGAATAAGGTAATGCCTCCGCATCCCCCACAATAAAATCTATATTCAGATTTTGCTCTTCGGCTCTTTCTTTCGACTGCCTTATGAGGTCATCGACGATATCAATTCCATTTGCATGTGCGCCCTTTTCGGCGGCGAGTATGGCAAGGTTACCTGTACCGCAGGCAACGTCGAGAACTTTAGATCCGGGTCCGATCTCGAGGCTGTTGATCAGGTCATTTGCGGCAGGGACAAGGGTTTTAGCGATAACCCCAAAATCACCATTGGCCCAGGTATCAGCCATTTTTAGTTTAATGACCTTAATGTCAGGTGCAGATTGTTCCATAAATCAAATTTATTTGGAATAAACTATAAAATATTAATAATAGTAAAAAGTATCAACTTTCAATAAAAAAAACCGCCCCGGGAAAAACACCGGAACGGTTGTATTTTATTCAGGAGGAACTTCTATTTAAGCAAAGTCATCTTTTTTGTTTCGGAATAATCTCCAGTGGTCAATCTGAAGAAATATATGCCTGATGTAAATCCATGCGCATTAAAGACATATTCATAAGAACCGGCAGAAAGCTCCTGATTTACAAGTTCTGATATTTCTCTGCCGGTAATGTCATATATTGCCAGCTTTACAACACCGGAAGTCTTTGTAATATCGAAACGAATTTTCGTTGACGGATTAAACGGATTAGGGTAATTCTGATGCAGCGAAGCGGAATTTGGGATTGCATTTGAGATCTGGGTAATCGCTGACGGAATAGTATCCGTAAAAATCATTGAAGTTGAATTTAATGACGGACCTGTTGTCACTCCGCCCGTAATCATGAATTTATAATTGTTTCCATCGTAACCAAGGCCTGCGTAATGAGCGCATAAGGGGATCGTCGAAGCAGGCAGAGGTGAAAATGATGATGGAGGAGTGAACAGATAATGATTATTTATGGCATCAAACCCTATAGTCCTGCTGCCTCCGCTGACAATTCCCGTACCATTGGGAAGCCATGCCCCCTGATGCCGCGCCAGCCCTCCGCCGGGAATCACATTGGAGTGAACGGTGTATGTGGTGTTATTGGGATTTACCAGATCTATTTCAGCCTCGATCACGTCAGGTGAAATTATTCCTCCGGCTTTAATACCGCCGATTATGTATGCTGTAATTGTAGACCCGCTCCTTGAAGTATTATCTACCACCAGTAACGGATTTGCAATCCCGAAAGGAAGGGTTGGGTAAGCAATCACAAAATTAAGGAAGGCACTAAAAATACGCATTTCGGCCGATTCCAAAAATCCTGCTTCGAGAGTAGCAGTAGGATTCACTCCTCCAACAATCAAAGCACAAGTATCATTCAGTTTTTCACTGGCCTGAAGAAAAACTGAATCCGGCAAATCAATTCCTGTCGACCAGGCATTCAGGTCTATTGAATATTGATATATCCTGTTAGTTCCGTTAGAGGTTGGAGAATTCAAGCCCCCGAAGACATACATCACATTTCCAAATATTGCTGCGGAATGGTTTCTCCTCGGCGCGGGCATTGGAGCGATATAGGACCACTGTCCCGTGCGGAAATTGTATTTCATACACGTCCTGGTGGGTACTCCGCCTCCGGTAGTATCTCCGCCTGTTATAAAGAGCCAGGTTGTGTCATTTCGAGTGAAAGTTGCTGATGCGCCATAATATCTAACGCCGGCGGGAATATTTGGAGCAGGGCTCCAGTTACCGCCATCAGTTTCAGGCAGGATGGTGGTATAATTAACATTGTTATACCCTGCCTCTTCGAGTGTGACCGGAGTCCGTCCGGAATTTGAAATATAACCGGAAGCAAGAATACCTATCACACAAAATGCTGTAAGTGCAATAATTTTCTTCATTTTAATATTTATTTAGATTTAAAAAATAAAGCCTTTTCTTA
Source organism: uncultured Ignavibacteriota bacterium (assembly GCA_937959065.1). GTDB lineage: Bacteria > Bacteroidota > Ignavibacteria > Tepidaquicellales > Tepidaquicellaceae > JAEYVS01. The sequence continues at coordinate 21,943 of CALGOI010000434.1, forward strand.
CGGGCAAACTCCCCGGTATTGAGACCGGTCTCTAATACCGGAGGTTACCCGTTTCCTGTGAGATAGGAAACCCGTCGAAGAATGAGTGGAAAAATTGTAATTAATCTCACAGGATACTTTATTCAAAAATATCCACCGTGACTGCCATTTTACAAAAAGAAATTTTTAAATTTGCACCATGGAATTATTCAGGACAGAATGCCCGGATGAAAACAAGTACTTGTATTTATGTAACTTAAATAATAAGCAAATTTGGGATATTGCTTATTTTTGTAACCACGAGTATTTTACAAAATGCATAACTCAAAGCTGATAGAGATCCTAAGAAAGTTTGATAAGAAAGAAATAAACGGATTTTACGATTACGTTTGCTCACCGTATTTCAATAAGGAGAAAGTGATTATGAATCTTACAGAGCACTTAAAAAAGAGCTATCCGGATTTTAAGGAGGAATTTATTCAAAAGGAAAAAGTATACAAAAAGCTTTACCCCGGTAAAAAGTACAATGACTCGGTAATGCGGAATGTACTATCTAAAACCATGAGGCTGGCAGAGGATTTTTTAACGTTAAAGGAATTCGAATACAATACAGATTATTACCGGACCATACTCAGCCTCAGGGGAGCCGGGGAGAAGAAGCTGGAGTTCCTTTTCAGCAAAGCCGATGAGCGGGCGAAGAAATATATCGGTTCATTGCCATACCGGGTAGATATGTATTATCTTTTAAACATTATGTAAGAAGATGTGGTGAGACGGTTTGCTATGCGGAAAGAGAGCAGGATGTATCTGAAGGAGGATAATATTCAGAAAGTTGCCGATAACTTAATTTCTTTTTTTGTAACAGAGTTATTGCGGACATACGCGGTAATGCTGAACACACATAAGCACAATTTTGAAAGAGTACTTAATTTTGATTTTTTTAACGGAATGTTAAAAGTCTTTGAAGATAACATAGAGCAATTTTCTGAGAACAGGTATGCTAACCTTTATTATAATTCGATCAAATTATTCTTAACAGAGGAAGAAGAGCACTTTGACAGAATTAGGGAATTGACACGTGATAATTACGAAACACTTCCGATCATCGACAGAAAGAATGCATATGTTGTACAGATAAATTATTGCGCTGAGCGAGTAAACAAAGGTGATCTCGATTTCCTGTCAAAGAAGCTCGAGATATATAAGGAGGTATTGGACCGGAAGGCTCACTATGAGGGATTACCATATATATCACATGTTCTATATACCGGTATAGCTTTTGCGGCCATTAACCGCGGGGAAATGGATTGGGCGATGAAGTTTATTAATACATACCGCAATGAGTTAACCGATATACACAGGGATAACTCTTATTACATAGTAATGTCAGAGTATTACTTAAATATGGGAGATATTGACAGGGCACTTGAAAGTCTTTCGAAGGTAAAAAGGAATGATCCAGTTTACAAAGAGGAGGTTTATTTTCTTCTAATGAAGATATTCTACACTTCAGGTATGACAGAGCAATTTTATTCGGAGGTGGAAAGTTTTAGAAATTTTATCCAGCACAGCAGGGAAATTTCCGAAAGAAGAAAAAAGCTCGCAAGAAGTTTTATAACACTGATTAAAAAACTTTATTCGTTTAAACAAAACAAAGAGATCGGAAAGAGAACGGATTATATTTCTCTTAGAGAGGATATTATTAAGAATGAGTATGTGTCCGATAAATTCTGGCTGCTTGAAAAACTTACCGAGCTTGAGTAATTTTTTATTTGATCAGGACCATTTTTTTAACCATAGAGAATCCACCCGCCGACAACTTATATAAATATACTCCTCCTGTCAAGTCTGCTGCGTTAAATGTATATGAATATTTTCCTGAACGGAGATCCTGATCTACCAAAGTGGCTATTTCTCTCCCGGTGATATCAAATACCTTAAGCTTAACATAACCATTATAGGGAATATCAAAAGATATGGTTGTGGATGGGTTGAATGGATTAGGGTAATTCTGATGGAGATTGTATTCTAAAGGGATATTTGTATTTAAAGTGCGGTTATTGGTCAGGATTTAAGTAATTG
>CALGOI010000435.1 GCA_937959065.1 uncultured Ignavibacteriota bacterium
CGGATTCGTATTTCTCTGATCCGCTTCCGGGTGCCATTGCAAAGATACAGGGAACAAATACGGGTTCCGAAACAGACCTCGATGGTAAATATGAGATAACAGGTCTTCAACCGGGTACCTACACTGTTGAGATATCTTACGTAGGATATCAGACAAAAGTGATAACAGGCGTTGTAGTCAACACGGGTGAACCAACGAGGGTTGACGTTTCCCTTGGTGAAGAAGCCATTGTAACCGAAGAGGTGACAGTTGAGGCTACAACATCAATGGCTAATGAAGAAGCGCTGTTGCTTGAAAGAAAGAATGCTGATGAAGTATCGGATGCTATTGGCCAGCAGCAAATGAAAAGAGCTCCTGATGATTTAGCTTCTGAAGTTCTTAAAAGGGTAATAGGTGTTAGCATAGTTGATAACAAGTTTGTTTATGTCAGAGGTACATCTGAAAGATACAGTAATACCACACTTAATGGCGTCGAAGTGCCGAGCACTGAATCAGAAACTAAGTCATTTTCTTTTGACCTTTTTCCGTCCAACCTGCTTGAAAATATAATTATTTCAAAGACATATACACCGGATAAGCCAGCTAATTTCTCAGGTGGATTGGTTCAGGTAAACACACTGGATTTTCCGGAATCGTTTGTTTTTAATTTGTCAACAAAAGCATCTTATAACTCAAAAACTACAGGTGATAACTTCAGGGATTATGATGCAGGACAGGATAAGTTTTTATTTTTTAATCTTGGTTTTGATAACGGTGACAGAAAGATGCCCGGCGATATTCCGGGGTTTAGAGTAAATAGGACCAATCTATCCGATCAGGAATTAAAGAATATTGCAAGATCATTTAGGAACGACTGGGGGCAGCTTGAAAGTACAGCACCGCCTAATAGTGGATTCCAGCTTTCTGTTGGAAATAAAATGGAGTTAGCTGATAATCCGTTTGGATATTTTGGTGCATATACTTATGGTAGTTCTTTTCAAAATGAAGATGTATACAGAGCTGAATATCAACAGGATAATAATATAGAACAGGAGTTTTCCGGTATTAATTCAGTTTATTCCGTACAGTGGGGTGCGCTTGCAAATTTAAGTTACAAGCTTGGCGACAATAACAAGATTACATTCAAGAATTCTTATGTTGTAAATACTACTGACGGAACACAGTTCTTAGATGGATATTTTGAACCCCAGGATGTTGATCAGAGACTTTATTTAACTCAGTTTAAGAGAAGAGACGTCCTTTCATCTACATTATCAGGTGAGCATTATCTTCACTCACTTAACCGCTTGAATTTTACATGGAGAGTTTCATATTCTGAAGCAGATGTTAACGAACCGGACAGAAAAACAATGACATATCAAAGAGAAAGAGGAACAGATAACCCTTATTTGGGAAGATTAACGGTTACAAATAATCCGTTAGTTAATGATGGCGGAAGATTCTTTAGTACATTGAATGATTACAATAGAAGTTTTGAATCAAATTTTGAATTTCCTCTGAATATAAGTAAAAATATTAACCCTAAGATTAAAACCGGTGTTTTTGCAAACGGAAAGCGAAGAAATTTTAATGCAAGATTGTTTGCGCCTTATTTTACACAAGCAACAAATGTTTCTACCCGAATAGCAATCAATTCCTTGCCAATTGATTCGATTTTTATGGCTCAAAATTTTGATACAAATAAAATTTATATGGGAGAGTTTACCAGGCCTTCGGATAATTATAATGCTTCAGAAGATAATTATGCCGGATTCTTAATGACGGACGTTCCTTTCGGGAAATTCCGTGTTATTATCGGTGCAAGATATGAATATGATGAAACTATACTTAATACTTTTACAGATGCCGGTGATCCGTTATTCCAAAATGTAATAAACAGGGATATTCTGCCATCGGTAAATACAATATTTGCGCTTAACGAAAAAACAAATATAAGAGCTTCATACTTCCAGTCAGTATCCAGACTTGAACT
>CALGOI010000436.1 GCA_937959065.1 uncultured Ignavibacteriota bacterium
CATTCGTTCTCGGTTTCCCGTATCAGCTCCCCTTCGGCTCTTTACAGAGCTCCGGTTCTATCGAGATCCCCGCCCTCGGCGATATCGACGGTGACGGGCAAATGGAAGTAGTTCACGCTGACGAGAACGGACAGATTTACGCGCACAATTTCGACGGCTCAATGGTAACCGGGTTCCCGATTTCTACCGGCGGCACAAATGAACATACCGTCCCGGCGCTCGTTGATGTTAACGGGGACAATAAGCTCGAAATTATCATCACCTCCCGCAACAGGGATAATGATTTTAACTCGCGCCTTCACCTCTTCACATGGAACGCCGGCTCCGTCACTGAAATGCCCGGCTTCCCGGTAAGCTATACGAAGGGCTCCTCATCTGCACCCGTTGCAGCGGACGTCGATAATGACGGGCTCACTGAAATTTTCGTCGGCACCGGCTATGACAACGGGACTAATTACGAAGGCCGTATCCTGTGCTACACACACGACGGCAATGTAAAAACCGGCTGGCCGAAAATCACCGGCCCCTATTCCGTCGGTGGCACACCCGCTCTCTACGATTTAAATAATGACAATAAACTCGACCTCGTCATCCGCTTGAAAGATTTTTACACCTCCGATATAAACGGAATCTATGCGTACAATCCCGACGGTACCCTCCTCCCGAATTTCCCGTTTCCCGTACCGTCCGGTCATCCGTATGCAGGAGTATCCATCGGGGATATAGACGGTGATAACCAAGTCGAAATAGCTTTCGGGACAGTAGAGGCTGTTTCATTAGGTAAAATTTGTGCGTGGAATTTAGACGGGACAGTCTTGCCCGGTTTTCCGAGAGGGGTATGGGCGACCTGGGTGGATGGAAATACAGCCATTGCCGATGTAACCGGTGATGGAGTACCGGAAGTGATCGGAGGCACGAATAATGGTAAGATGTACGCAATCACAGCGACAGGTGACTCCGCCGCGGGATTCCCCGTGAGCAGTGAGGCGACCTCGCTCAACGCATTCAATACCAATCCCACGATGATAGATGTGGACGGCGACGGGGATGTCGAGCTCTTCGCGCCGTGTAACGACAGAAAGATTTACGCGTGGGATACGCCCGGCTTATGGAACCCTTCACCCAAAAAGACGTGGAGCACCTACAAGGGTAACTCCCGACGCGATGGGGTGCAGGAACTCGATATTCCGGTCAGCATCTCAAACACCGGATCGAACATTCCGGACAGATTTTCTCTGTCCCAGAATTATCCGAATCCATTTAATCCGAGTACAAGCATAAAATTTTCTCTCGCGGGAAACACTTTCGTCCGGCTCAGCGTATATAATTTACTGGGTGAAAAGGTAGCCGACCTCGTGAATACAAATTTATCCGCCGGGGAATATAATTACACCTGGAACGCCGGGAACTTATCCAGCGGAGTGTACTTTTATAAATTAGAAACAAACAGCTTCGTTGATATAAAGCGGGCGGTTTTAGTAAAATAAAAAAGAAATTAACCACCAAGAT
>CALGOI010000437.1 GCA_937959065.1 uncultured Ignavibacteriota bacterium
TAAGCCCCTCTCCAGAACATCTCTCCGCTACCACCGACAATCTTGAGCAGATCGTTCAACCTGTTGAAAAGCGGCTCGAGCCTCGGAGTGCCGAAGACTTCACCCTCGCAGGTGTTCTCGGCTATATGGATTATCCTTGACCAGTGAACCTCTATCTTCTCGGTCCTCGTTTCTTCCGTTGTTATGGTGATCTCATAGGTCTCAGGCAGCCCGAAACGCTCACTCGTCTTGTTCTTATTCCAGGTCTTTATTTTAGCGTTCTCTTCATGGAAGCAGTTCAGATACAACAGGTCGCTCGCCCTCTGGGCCTCTATCTTGAGGTTTGACTGGTTAGCGTCGTTAAAGCCCAGGAAGATAACACCGTAGCAGCCTATACCCGACAATCTGTCTGCTTTATGAATAAAATGGTGAAGGCGCCTTCGTTTCTTTAAAGCATCCCACTGACTCTCAAACTCCGTTTCCTCGTTTTCGTCCTCTGTCACCTCTGGCGCGTTCCTCCAGGTAGTATCAGGCTTTATGTCGATTATAGTCTGGCATATATCGTCCCTGCGGTAGCTACTGTAGTAATCCCTGAATGTCAGGTTTGTGTTATAGCCCAGAGCATTATACAAATCGCGCTTGCCTCCGTATGATACACCCGCCCCCTTTCCAAGCATGAGCCGGTTTGTGAGTGTAGACAGCGCGTAAAGCATTGCCTGATTCTCCTGGCTGATATCGTTTCCATTCTGCATGTTCTGACCTCCAATAAAAAAGACCTCTTGAATCCGATCCCTGTCAGGGGAGCAAACTCAAGAGGTCTTCCTTGTTGAAATAACCTCTGATTTTATTTTTTATCTATCGGGAGATTGACTTTCTCCTGCTCAAGGCTTTCTCCCAGTTTTACGGAACGGCTCATAACGCACCGGGTCGGCTTGCCGTTCTCGTACATTATCTCCAGTTTACCGTAAAATTGCTCTATACGTAACCTGCTGAGTACTGTATCCAGATCAACATGGTGCTGGTCTTTTATATATGATGGTTTATTGCCGGCCATATGTGATCACCATACACCCGCTTCCGCTTCCGGTTTCTCGTTTCTTTTCTTAGAGTAAATGACCGCCTGCATAAATTCATCCCATATATCGTCGTGCTCCTCGTTCGGAAAGCCTACTATGTTCGCCAGGAATTCCTCCTTCCATGGCGCGTTCTTCGGGATCAGAACACCTCCGGTCCTTATGTACGACTGGCATATATCTCCTTTTTCCCTTTTCCCGACGTTGGCGTTTATGCCTATATCTTTAAACAGTTCCTTTGTCGAAATAATCCTGATCTTCCGGACGGCGCCCTTTATCTCGACCTCACGGTCCCTGAGCACCTGAATCAGGCTCATGCCGCTCGCCTTCGCCTCAATCAGAATGAAGTCGGGCTCGATCTTCTTGAACAGCTCGATAGTAAAATCCTCGAGTTCGTTAAATTCAAGCCTCTCATACCAGAGATGGGTCTTATACAGCAGGTCTTCTGCCTCGAGGTACGCTCCGAACGCTGAATAGTCCGCCGTGGCGTTATCCTCAAAAGCGCTGTCGATCGATATGAATTTTATTCCGGAGGGCGGGAGCTCGGTATATTCGTTGTCCGTGAGCCATCTTCTCTTTATCAAGGCTCCCTGCTCGTCCTGTACCGACTGCTGATATACGGGGTTCCAGAAACGGCCCTGTTTTATTTTCTCCTTTTCAAGCGCCTTCTTATCGTGCCTCTTGTCCCACAGCGGATCACCTTTTGCCCGTTTATACGTTTTGAACGCCGTATGCCATATCTCGTCCTTTCGCGCTTCAGCCGGTAATTCCAGAATAGTCCAGTCCTCTCCCGAATGCTTGGCCATATCCTGAATCTTTCCGCTTACGTCCTTTTTGTTCCAACGGGTCATGGGAAGAATAATCGCGGCATGCGGACCGTTAAGCCTGTTCGACAATACCGATGTGTAGAAATCAAATATCATCTTCTGATAAGTTTCCGACTCCGCTTCCTGCTGGTTCTTTATCAAGTCGTCGAGAATCAGGAGGTCAGCCCCCCTTCCCGCAGCGGTACCGCCGCGCCCTACGGAATAGTAGCCCCCGCCTTTCGATGTCCTCCAGTCGTTATGAGCACGCTTGTCCTGGACGATATGTGTATCGGGAAATATCTCGTTGAATAAAGGCTGTTCGATTATATTCCGCGTCTTCCTGCCGAATTCCCGCGCGAGCGAGTCCGAGTATGAGCCGAGCATAATCTCATGCTGGGGTTTATGCCCTAAATACCACGAGGGGAAGAGTATGGAGCATTCCTCTGTCTTACCATACCTGGGCGGAAGATGAACCATCAGCCTCCTTATTTCACCCCTCATAACGGCTTCCAGGTGCTCCGCCACGACCTCATGATGCCAGTTGGCCTCATAATCCGGGTTTACCAGCTCCGCGTAGCTCATGAGGGCCACCCTCGCAGCCGCTATCCAGTCAAGTGCAATTTGCGTGTTGTTCATCGCTTCCTGTTTTTGAAGGCAGATTTTTTAGCGTCCATGCCCACTTCAATCATCCATCTCAACATCTCTGTCAGCCGGATCTCGCACTGTAGACAGATCAGAACATCCTCGCTACCGCGAACTCGGAGATCTAAAAACCTCACTTCCTTTTCCTGCCTGCAAGCACAGCAGTCACCCTGAAACCGTTTATTCACCGGACCTCTCCTTCGGATACATACATTTCAGAATTTGGATAAATGTACGCAGAAGCTTTATTTCGGTTTCCCGAATTCCAACTCTGTACCCGTGTTCATATCCGGCTTCCTCGTTATATTCGAGGGGTGTTAACTTCTCATATATCTCCTCGCATATCTTCAATTTTTTCTGAATCATCTCCACGCCCACTACTCGGTTCTTAAGGGTATGCCAATATTGCAAAAGTTCCTGCAAGCTACGATAATGCCCCGTTGTCGATATTCCGCACTCTGAACAATGTAACCCCCACACTTCGTACGGTTCATTGTAATCATCATTATATGTGGTGCTTCCGATATTAACCAAAGCTCCACAGAAGCATATAACTTCATTCGGCATCTTATCGCTCATGGCGTGTCCCGTTTTGCTCCGCTTTGTTCTTCCGGTGTGCAGGGTTTATCTTTTCGTTCTTCCAGTAATTCACGATAGTATTCCATCTGAGACTTAGTTGGGTTTAGCCTATGGCGAAGGTAGGCATCAGCCCAACATTTTTCACATGCGCTCACCCCTCCGCCCTCCTTGTCAGAGAGTAAAAATCGCCATAAGAAAACCCCTCGCGCATTAGAAGCTTTCGGATTGCGGGTTTGGGATCTATATTTCTTATGGCAAATATCAGATCTACTGGGTTAAGTCCGTGCTCGGCAAGAAAGAAAGAGTACGACATATCCTTCTGTTTGAGCCATTTCTCAAAAGCAAGCAGCTGTAAATATCCGTATTTAAGCATCGCCTCCATCACCGGTCTCGACTTCGCGCCGTCCACGTAAATCACCATCTTCGTTGATGCAGGGCTTATCCCGTGTGACTCGGCGAATCTGTCCAAGCTCCCCCATTCTCCCGCTATTACCTGCGCTGTGAGATGTTCTTTATTTCCCATTTAGCACCTCCTGCCACTCCTCTGAAAAGTCAGACACATCGGAGTACAATTTCCGCAAAGCTTTATCAAAATCCTCGTTCCCCGTCCCGTCTATGGGTATATTGCCCAAAAACTGTACGAGCGTGCTACGCGTTTTACTTATGACCTCATTCCTTTCTGCCATCTAATATCTCCTCATAGACTCAATGAACCTTCGCCTGCGCTCTCTCGATAGACTTTCCGATCTTGGGTACTTCGGACTGCTGCACCCTGCGCTCCGTTTCCGTGACTTTTAGCGTAGTTCCGGAATGCTCGAACTTAACCTTGTCCTCGAACTGGTTGAAATTCTTTGCAAGGAATATCCACGATGCCTCGGCCCTGGCAAAGAACGGCCTTATCTTCATATGAAAAGCATTCCTCTTCGTCTCCCATCTTTTAATGGCCTCCGAGAACCTTTGAACCAGCTCAGAATCAAATTTCTCCCTGTATCCGCCCTGATAGTCGTAAAGCATGGACGAGCTTATGCCGAGATTAAATGCGACGTTATCCTTCGTGCTAAGATCCAGATACAGCATAAAAGCCTTCATAGCATCCTGGTCTGAAAACTCCTTATCGTAGCTTATGTGATTGAACGGGTCCCAGTTGTTTATCATGATGTCCAGCTGATCGCAGAGCTCCTTGGTCAGCCTCGGGGGTCTGCCGCCCTTGTCTTTATCAACGGTAGCGACCTTCCTTGAGGTCTTCTGGACCTTGCGAGTTGTCGTTTTCTTCTTTCTCCCTGTTTTGTTCTTACTTGTCGTCATGGCAATGTGTTGATTCTTGTATCAGAGTAAATTGTCTATATTACTTTCCGACATAAATTTTGAGTTGCTTTCAAATAATAATTGATTACCATTTCTATAGGCTTATCTTTTTCTTCCCTAGCCCCTCCCGGGCCCAGTCTGATCCCCAGACCGGGCCCATTTCCACAATTAACAATCGATTCTATTATGAGCTACTGCCTCATAGAATCTCCTCAGTAACACCGGATGTATTTACAAAGCCCGTCCGGCAGGCCGATTATTGCTATGCCGTTTCTTGTTGTTCTGTATCCTGAAAATATGTGCCAAACTTCGATAGGAAATAATCACGCTGGCTTTCGATATCCTGAAACTCTCGTCTTTTAACTGTCAATTTCCGCTCAAAATGCTCTAGCACCTGCCCCTTGTCCAAAGCCATTCTGTCGGTCTCGGCGGCACGTACAACCTCTACTTCCTTGCTCGTAGAATTAAAATAAAGCATCTGCATATCGAGGTCGTTATAAGAATCCTCTATATATGCGATTACGATTGTAGGCTGTTTCTCGAAAGGCTCAAAGCCTACAATTACGCCGTGATAAACACGCCAATCATCGCTATATTTTTTCTTCAATACTTTTCCTGCATCACCGCCCTTGAAAGTATCAATCCGGCTTGCTGTGCGGGTGTCTATTTCCATTTTGACACCGTTAATTTCTACTATGCGTCTTTCTTCTGACATATCATTGCTCCTTCCTGTTTTATAGGCCAAACAGGTGGCCGATTATTGCGGGTGAACCCTATACACTAAGTCCCCATATTCATTCCAATAATAACTTGCTATCGTTACAACCTCCCCACTGGGGGTAATGACCCAATTGCCTATAACGGATTGTGGCGACCATGCCTCCAACCTGATGTCTGTTTTTTCGTCCATCACTCACTCTCCTTCTTTTTCTTACTCTTACGACCTGCCCTGTTTGATACTTCTTTAACCTTATATACCGCTCCTCCGAGCAACAGCCAGTGGGGGCCTACATAAAAACCAAGGTCAACCCCGTCGTCATCTTCATAATTACCCCTATTAACCAATACGCACCCGTCATCCTCCGGCAACTTCTCGCTCACCGGAATCCAACCAGCGGCGAGGGATACTCCAAATATCAAATCACGGACTTGGTCTGCGTATGGTTCGTCTTTATTGACGACCCAATACTCATTTTCACTCGTTAAGCAGCCAATGAGGTTATCAAAAACCCTACGTTCATAAGTCGTTAATTTCTTTAATGATTCCTTT
>CALGOI010000438.1 GCA_937959065.1 uncultured Ignavibacteriota bacterium
GCACTGTTAAATCAATAAATTGATATTCCTGATTGTAAGTTCCAGAATTAATGAAATTTTCTGCTTTAACATTAATTTGCTTTATTAAAGAACTATCATAATTTACTACATCAATTCTTACAATGTTAGTACCACCGTTTAGTCCTGTTGGTATCTTCATGACCGGTTTAATATACCAGTTTCCGGCATCCGCCTGGTGAAAATCAAAGAGGTCCCCGAATTGAAGATTTTCATAAATATTCTCGAGTATATAACCCGGAGCGTTCGCATCTGAATTTGGACATGTACCGTCAGGACAGGCATGTAGAACAGTCCTTCCATTATCATTTTCAAGAACACCTCTGTAATTACTATAGCAAAAACCGTGATTTGTTTCTTCATCATCCTGGTAAGTAGGAACTTCATATATTATTCTTTGCGCGTAGCACATGTGTTCTACGTTTGTTCTGCTTCCAAGTAATTTTAATCCGGCTGATCCTACTCTTCCATAAAAAGCATTTGTTGTATCAATTTGAGCGCCGGTCAATAGATGACCGAAATAGTTAAATTTAGTTGAATATTCCTTTTTCCCGTAAGATTGAACAAGATTAAAATGGAGTTCATCCTTTACCCTTGAAAGAAAATTATCAATAAACATTATGGTATCACCTTCCGGCTGGTATGAAATGCTAAGTACATAATTTAGAAAATCCTTTCCCGGAGCAGGAGGGATAGTTGATATTGTTCCGAGAGTACCTCTGTTTGATTCGACTTCCTCCATGAAACCTATTAGCACGAAACAGAAAATAGGAATCCACAGAGCGAATAAGGTTTTTTTTGCTTTCATCGCTTTAAATTTAAATTTGTAGATGTGTTAATTATATAGCGTTGGCAGAAATGATTGCTGTACAGCTTTATTTGCCGCTTATTCTTTCATTTAAATTAATTTATTTTACCAATATCATTTTTTTTATGTCCGTAAATGCTTTAGTTTGAATTCTGTAAAAGTATATTCCGGATGATAATCCTGTACCATCGAATTTATACTCATACTCTCCTATGCTTAACTCTGCATTGACTAATACGTCAACTTCCTTTCCTGCTATATCAAATACATTTAGCTTTACAAACCCGGATTGTTTAATATTAAATTTAATATATGTAGTTGGGTTAAATGGGTTAGGATAGTTTTGATAAAGCTCAAAATTAACGGGTATCTCATTGTTGATCAACTGTATACTGCTGACAGGTCCTCCTCCATCAGTAGTTTTAATCATCTTTGTCCCTCCGGCGTAGCTAATAGATGAATCAATAGATTGTATAGTAAAATAATTTCCAGAGGGAGGGTATTGAATACCCCAATTGATTCCATCAGTAGTTTTCAAAATTGAACCAAAACCACAAGATATCCAACCTGTTTTATTATCAATGAAAAATAATTTTAAGCATGCGGAAAAAGATGGATCGGGGTCTTGTTGTCTATTCCAATTAATACCGCCATTTGTCGTTTTAAAAATACCATTAAGACTGCCAAAATCTCCGGTTCCTAAAATCCATCCAGTATCCTGACTAATAATAAATATATCATGAATCGATTGTATAAACCCATATTGAATATTCCAAATATTACCTCCATTTACTGTTTTATACAAATTATTATTCGAACCCAATGCCCATCCGGTATTTGCATCGATAAAAAACAACTTATGAGGCCGCTCAGTTGTTCCTAACTGTTGTACCCAGTTTATGCCGCCATTGGTGGTTTTTGCAATACCACCGGCTATAACAGGATCATTGCTACATATCCATCCGGTATCCTTATTTAAAAACTGCATATCATCAGCCCCGAATAAGGGGACACCTCCGCTAAGATTTATCCAGTTGACTCCGCCATCTGTGGTCTTATAAAATCTCGTAAAGCCAACAAACCCATAAGCATAGCCTGTGTTATTATCCAAAAACTGTATCGCCGCAAAATCTCCTACATGAGAAAATTGTACTTCCCAGTTGCTGCCTCCATCCGATGTGTGAAGTATATATCCTGTATCCGGAGGGCTGTTATCACCCTTTGTTACTATCCAACCATTAAGGGAATCCGTAAAGTAAATATCATTTACCTGATCATTTATTGGAAGCATAAGCTCGTACCATCCCGGGGGATTACCCGTAAAGGTGGAGGCGAGTATAAAGAGGGGTAATATGTAGAGCAGGTTTCTCATTTTACCAATATCATTTTTTTTATTTCTGTAAATGCCTTAGTTTGAATTCTGTAAAAATATATACCGGATGATAATCCTGTACCATCGAATTGATATTCATACTCTCCTATGCTTAACTCTGCATTTACTAATACGTCAACTTCCTTTCCCGTTATATCAAATACATTTAGCTTAACAAAATCTGATCTTTTTATTCTAAATTTTATTCTCGTTGTTGGATTAAATGGATTAGGATAGTTTTGAAAAAGTTCATATTCGTCAGGGATCTCATTACCAAGTTGTTGAATACTGTTAATAATTCCTCCTCCATCTGTAGTTTTAATCATCTTTGTCCCACCAGCATAACCAGTATTTGTGTCTATAAAAAACACACTAAAAAAGTGGTCAGTCGTATTTTGAAGATCTTGATATCCCCAAGTTATTCCCCCATCATCAGTTGAAAGCATTTTACCAAAATAACCTGGAATCCAACCATTTCTATTATTTATAAAGAAAATGTCATTAAGTGAACCTGAATTAGGGTTTATTTGAGCTGTCCAATTAAAACCTCCATTTATAGTTTTTGAAATATTTGTCTCACCTCCTCCTATTACCCATCCAGTATCATTACTAACCATGAAGATTTTTAAAAGTACATCGCTAAAAGTATACTTTACTACCCAGTTATTTCCTCCATTAACAGTCCAATAAAGATTATTCATACTTCCTAGAACATAACCTGTGTCTCTATTAACAAAAAATAAATCATGAGGCAAGAAAGATTGCCCTAGCTGCTGAACCCAATTTAATCCTCCATTAGTTGTTTTAGCAAGTCCACCACCAATTGAAGCCCTACTACATATCCAGCCTGTATCCTGATTTATAAATTGCATGTCACCTTCCCCTCGTAATGCTCCAAAGATAGGTATACCTGCGCTTAGGTCCGTCCAGTTTGCTCCGCCATCTGTGGTCTTATAAAATCTCGTAAAGCCAACAAACCCGTAAGCATAACCTGTGTTATTATCCAAAAACTGTATCGCCGCAAAATCTCCTACATGAGAAAACTGAACTTCCCAGCTATTACCTCCGTCTGATGTGTGAAGTATATGTCCCGTATCCGGAGGGCTGTTATCACCCTTTGTTACTATCCAACCATTAAGGGAATCCGCAAAGTAAATATCATTTACCTGGTCATTTATTGGAAGCGTAAGCTCATACCACCCGGGCGGATTACCTGTGAAAGTGAAGGCAATGAATGGAATTAGTATTATTAGTAAGTATTTCTTCATGAAGAAATAGAAAGTTGTAAATTAAATGTGGAAGCCAAATTTAGTATAAGTTATTGAGTATAATTTATTATGTCAATAGGTAAAAATATAAAACTGTTTATTTAATACTTATTCCACAATCGGTGATACATGCGCATATGACCCTTTTACCATTTCTTCTC
>CALGOI010000439.1 GCA_937959065.1 uncultured Ignavibacteriota bacterium
ATAATCATCCTTTGATGATTGCTTCGGAATTAAAAGATTATCTTCCGGTTATATATTCATCTTCGGATGTGTTGGATGCGGTTAACCTACGCTGGCAGGGACAGATCTCTGAAAACGCTGAAGTGCTTGCTTATGGTAACTTCGTCCCGGAGATGAATCACAATGAACTCGTAGGATGGAATCTTAACCGCTCTATACTTAGCAAAATAGTTGTAATTTTACTTTGCGACAGGGATGACCACGAGCGTGTTAAGCTGAGAATGAAGATAACAACTGACATTTATAAGAAATACAGTAATTCTATAATCGCTGTAGAATCTGACGCTTCAAGCAAGCTGGCTCGTATATTCGAGCTGACATATCTTGGTGACTGGACCAGCTTTTATCTGGCTATTATGAATGAAGTTGATCCTACTCCTGTTGAGGCGATCAACTTCCTCAAAAACAAGCTTTCTGAAGCATAATCGTATTTTTCTAGTATTTTGGTTTGTATTTCATTTTTAAAAAATATTTTGAAATTTTCCAATTCTAATATTCTATATTAATGTCCGAAACATTAATTGACATTCTGATTGTAGTAGCAAAGATCGCCGTGGTGCACGCCGTACTATTGACCGGTGTGGCATATACGGTATATGCCGAGCGAAGAGTTTCCGGTTTTATCCAGAACCGGTACGGTCCAAACCGTGTTGGCCCCGAAGGGCTTCTTCAGCCGCTGGTCGACGTTATCAAACTTCTGCTTAAGGAAGATATCGTCCCGACTAACGCGAACCGTTTTATACACGCTTTAGCGCCGGGTATATCCATTGTTGTAGCGCTGTCTGTGTTTGCCGTAATTCCATTCGGGGATACTATTGTACTTTTCGGCAAAACCATTAAGCTGCAGATTGCAGATGTGAATATCGGGCTGCTGTTCATTCTGGCTATGTTGTCGCTGGGTGTATATGGTGTTACACTGAGCGGATGGTCATCAAATAACAAATACTCGCTTCTCGGCGGGTTGCGTTCATCGGCGCAGATGATCAGCTATGAGCTCTCTATGGGTCTGTCTGTTTTAGGCATTATTATCATTAACGGAACTTTAGAGCTGGATACTATAGTACAAAACCAATACGGCTGGCAGTGGAATATAATCCTTCAGCCCGTCGGGTTCATTATATTTCTTGTAGCGGCATTCGCGGAAACAAACCGTGCTCCTTTCGACCTGCCTGAGGCAGAGCAGGAGCTTGTCGGTGGTTATCACACGGAATACTCCAGTATGAAGTTTGCTATGTTCTTCCTTGCTGAATACGCTGCTGTTATTGTTTCATCAGCACTCATCGCCACGTTGTATCTTGGCGGTTGGCAATTCCCGTATCTGCAGGAATTTGGATTGCCGCCGATTGTAGTGAGCATATTACAGGTACTCACATTTTCGGTTAAGGTAATGGCGCTGGTATTCTTCTTTATATGGGTCAGATGGTCTATACCGAGATTCAGATATGATCAGCTTATGGACCTAGGATGGAAGGTAATGCTTCCTCTTGCGCTGCTGAATTTATTCATTACATCCGTTGTTATACTATTATTAAAGTAGTATTATATAGAATTTTAAAATAATTCGACGAAAGATGAAAAAATTAGCTTTATTGTTTGTTGTGTTAGGATTTTTATTCGCGAGTAATGCGAAATCACAGACATATTATGATTTTACTCTTACCGATCTTAACGGAGATGATGTCTCGCTTAGTGAGCTTTTGAAAGATGGTCCAGTGTTGCTTGGTTTCTGGGCTACATGGTGCTCACCATGAAAAGAAGAAATGAAATATATGCAGGCTATTTATGAAAAGTATAAATCCAAAGGGTTTACTTATCTTGCTGTTAATACCGATAGTCAGAAATCTCTTTCAAAAGTGAAATCTTACATATCTTCAAAAGGGTATACTTTCCCGGTTGTGCTCGATACAGATGAAAAAATCTTCAACGCTTACCTTGGTGAAGGTATGCCGTACTCTCTTCTTATCAACCAGAATAAAGAGATCGTGGCTAAACATCTTGGGTTTATCGTGGGAGATGAAGTTAAGATTGAAAAAGAAGTTGTAAGCGTACTCCCTGAATCCGACAATTAAAAAACAAGTTTTTAAAGTCCGCTCTATAAATAGGGCGGACTTTTTTTATAAAATAGAGTATTAATGAAGAAAACATTTCTGCTTTTTTTTATCCTGATTTTAATTTCCCTTTCCAACATTTCATATTCACAGATCAATCTCAATGTGGACGCATCGTTAAAAAACGTGCTTCGTTACGGAAGCGGATCGGAATTTCTTGGTTCCGGAAAGGTCCGAAAAGAGTATTTTGAGAACCTGGCTGATGCAAGAATCAATATAAATGATTTTGTTTTCGGTGCACGCTTGGAGATTAGCGACCCGATCGAATATGGTCTTGACTTCAAAGGTATCCGAAAGAGATTCGTGGAGTACAATAACCGTGATTTCGGTGTCTCGTTGAGAGCAGGTGATTTCTGGGATATATTCTCCCGCGGTTTGACGCTTAATGTATTCGAAGACAGAGCTCTTGCTTATGACACAGGTATCGATGGTGTAAGGGTTACGTACGAAAACAGGTTCGGAAAGAAGAACCCCGTTAAAGTCCGTGGGCAGATAATAGGCGGTGATCTTACTTATAATGACGTTATTAATCCGGATCGAATCGAAAGCTACAGGATCAGAAATGCAAACTTCGATGTGTCTCCCGTTAAGCAGGTGACTCTCGGCGGAAGCTACATTTATTCAGAGGGAAGCCTCCCAACCGGCGCTGATACTACACAGATCCAGGCGTATCTTCCTGAGGTGAACTTAAACGTTAACTTCCCTGAAGTGCAGTTTTACACATCTTACGCGAGGAAGCACGTTAATACAACTCCAAACAGCATCTTCCCAGATGAGATATCGGCTGAAGGGGACGGACTGTATTCATCGCTTGTTTATACCAGGGAAGCGCTCGGTGTTACACTCGAATATAAGAATTACAGGTTTGATGTAACAAATCCGGATAATCAAAGCCCGGACAGGCCGACCAAAATGCTTCCGTTCCAGAATCCTCCGGTTGCGCAGAGAGAGCATACATCCACTCTCGTTTCACGTAACCCCCACGTCGTTAATTTCAACGATGAAGTGGGAGGACAGCTGGATATAATATATGTACCGAATGACAAAATGACATTTACTGCAAACGGAAGTATCGCGTCACGTCATTATCAATATAACAACGTTGATTCCGCGGGACAGATCGTTTATGAAAGAGTGGAAAGGGATTTCGATCTTATTCCCGATCTCGATGCTGCATTTTACCCGTTCTGGGAATTCTATTTGGAGGGTGAATACTATGTATCCGACAGGTTCTTTACCAAGCTCGCGTATGCAAGACAGAGCGAAACAACATATAACCAGAATAACCCGCTGAATTCCGAAACGATCCAGGCGACTACGATCCCGACCGAATTCAGATATTCGTTCAATAACCAGTATTCTCTAAAACTGGTTTTTGAACAGCAGTGGGTGAATAATTCCATAAGGCTCGACCAAAAAGGGTATATGAATCAATTTGTGTCGCTTAATCTTACTAAATCCCCGGAATTCAGTATCGCTCTAAATGCTGAATTTACAAATGATGAGGAAGAACCAACGGATACACAATCGTGGTTTTTGGCTGAAGCGCTGTACAGGCTGAACCAATCTAACACAATTACTGTTTCGTATGGTAGTGAGCGCGGGGGATTAAGATGTACTAACGGTATCTGCCGGTTCGTTAATCCTTTCGAGGGATTCCGGCTTTCAATTCAATCGCAATTTTAATAAGTATAGGAGCAAGTTTAATTATGAAAATAATGAAAAAGATTAGAATTATTGCGCTGTTAGTTTTAACTGTTGTGTCGGCTTCTCTATTCACATCGTGTGAAAGCAATGACGCTACGACATACCCGACTCAAAATTCGACACCGCCGCTGACATTATTACTGCCGTTGAATAATTCCACGGTTAATACACTTACTGTGCAGTTCGACTGGGCTGACCTTCCGCTCGCGGTTGGATACGGTCTGCAGATCTCCACCGACGCGGGATTCACGAATGTGGTATATGACACTTCCGGGTTTAACACTTCGGCTGTAACATTGAATCCCGGGGTACTTAGTGACAGCAGCTCATATCACTGGAGAGTGCGCGGAATTACTTCAAGCGACACAACCGACTGGACTACATCCAGCGCTTTCAGCGTGCAGACTAATGTGGTCTCTGCA
>CALGOI010000440.1 GCA_937959065.1 uncultured Ignavibacteriota bacterium
TGCTTACAGATAAATGCGGTGCTCATACATTCCCTTACTTCGAAAGTAAGAACAAAACAGCAATGGCAGAGCACGAAGCGACAACATCTAAGATCGGTGAGGACATTTTGTTCTATTGCAATCAGCGCGGCATGGATGAAGAACAGGCGGTTGCTCTAATAGTAAACGGATTTGCTAAAGAAGTTATGAACCAGCTGCCGATGGAGTTTGCCGTGGAAGCGCAGAAGCTTCTCGCCATCAGCTTAGAAGGCAGCGTAGGATAATAAAGAAGAAAATAAATTTAAAATATAACTTAATTCAATGCTTACAATTAAAAATTTACATGCAAGAGTAGAAGAGAAAGAGATTCTCAAGGGTATCAACCTGCAGGTTAATGCAGGCGAGATACACGCTATTATGGGACCAAACGGTTCAGGTAAAAGTACTCTGGCATCGGTTTTAGCCGGACGTGAAGGATATGAAGTAACCGAAGGCGAAGTTACATTTGAAGGACAGGACTTGCTGGATATGGACCCGGAAGTAAGAGCCCGCGAAGGTATCTTCCTTGCGTTCCAGTACCCGGTAGAGATACCGGGAGTATCCGTTACTAATTTCATGAAAACTGCAATAAACGAAATAAGAAAACACCGGGGAGAAGAGCCGATGAAAGCTCCCGATTTTCTGAAATTGCTTAAAGAAAAAGCTGCGCTCGTTGATATAGACCAAACAATGCTAAGCAGGTATCTGAATACTGGATTTTCGGGCGGTGAAAAGAAACGTAATGAGATATTCCAACTGGCTATGATGGACCCAAAGCTCGCGATACTCGACGAGACTGACTCAGGACTGGACATAGACGCATTAAAAATTGTTGCTGAAGGTGTTAACAAAATAAGGTCAGACAAGAACGCTTTTATTGTAATAACACACTACCAGCGTTTATTGAATTATATCGTTCCGGATCATGTACATGTTATATATGATGGAAAGATCGTTAAATCCGGCGGCAAAGAACTCGCTCTCCAGCTTGAAGAGCAGGGTTACGACTGGATAAAAAAAGATGAAGAGGTGACCGCGTAAAATGGAATCAGTTAATAATCCCGAATTAAAATATCAGCTGTTATCGGACTTCAAACATTTCGAAGACCATATGAATGGTGAAGCTAACAGTCCCATTCACAAGATAAGACAGGATGCAATCTCCGTTTTCGAAAAGCTGGGTTTCCCGGTAAAGAAAATGGAAGAATGGAAATACACTAATCTCAACACTGTTACAAAAAATCATTACAGGCAGATACTAATTCCGCAAACCAGCAAGATAACGGAAGATGACCTGAAAAGCATCCCGCTTCCCGAAGGCAATTTAAACCTTCTCGTTCTGGTTAACGGTAGATATTCGTCAAGATTGTCGAATGTTATTACAGAGAAAGAAGGGGTGTATATTGGAAGCTTCGCATCCGCATACGGTAAAAGCCACGAGTTGATAATGAAGCACTTCGCTAAATACGCAGATTACAAAAACCACAGCATGGTTGCATTGAATACGGCTTTTGCAAGCGACGGTATATTTATTCACATACCAAAAAATGTATCTGTAGATGAACCTATTGTGATAGTTAACATAGCAGATTCAAGTGAAGATAATATACTCCTTCAGCCAAGAAATCTCTTTATACTTGACGAAGGAGCTTCAGCTAACATAACCGAAATTACTGTTACAAAGGGCGAAAACCCGAGTTTGAATAATACAGTTACGGAAATATCCGTAGCGCCGAATTCCCGTCTCGAGCATTGCCGCATTCAAAACGACGGTCACAACGCATACCAGGTCAATACGACCGAGATCCATCAGGAAAAGGACAGCTACTATTCATCGACTGTAATATCCTGGGGCGGTTCTTTAATTAGAAATGACCTGAATACATATCTCGGAGGTGACAATGGCGAATCCCATTTCTTCGGTCTGTACCTTCTCGACGGAAAAGAACACGTAGATAATCATACGCTAGCCGACCATGCAGTTCCTAACTGTTTTAGTAATGAATTGTACAAAGGCATCATGGGCGGTGATTCGACCGGTGTGTTTAACGGAAAGATAATGGTTAGAAAGGATGCTCAGAGAACAAACGCATATCAGTCTAATAACAATATTCTTTTATCTGACGGTGCCACAATAAACACCAAGCCTCAGCTTGAGATCTATGCCGATGACGTAAAATGCTCACACGGAGCAACTATTGGTCAGCTCGATGAAAGCGCGATGTTCTACCTGCGGTCACGCGGTCTCGGTGAGAAAGACGCGAAGAATTTATTGCTATATGCTTTTGCAAGTGATGTACTTGATTCAATAAAGGCTGAACCAATAAGAGATTATGTCACGGGAATGTGCCATTCAAAGATCGACGAGAGTATTTCATAGAAATACATTACCATGAGTGAAGTAAATGAAAATATTGAAACGAAGAGCCAGTATGATGTTGCCTCCGTGCGCGAGAAATTTTCCATCCTAAAACAGACCGTAAATGGTAATCACCTTGTTTACCTTGATAACGCCGCGACCACACAAAAACCAAAACAGGTTATCGATACCATTTCCTGGTATTATGAAAATATAAATGCAAACGTGCATAGGGGTGTCCATCACCTCAGCGGCATAGCGACAGATGAATATGAAAAAGCCCGCGATAAAGCGAGAGCATTTATTAACGCAGAAAAGAATTCGGAGATAATCTTTACACGCGGAGTTACTGAGGGCATAAACCTCGTTGCTTCATCTCTTGCAGGAAGTATCCTTAAGGAAGGAGATGAAATAATAATCTCCGGCATGGAGCATCATTCCAATCTCGTTCCGTGGCAGATTGCATGCGGTAAAGCAAATGCCGAACTAAAGATTATACCTGTGAATGAGAAAGGCGAGCTGGAAACGGACAGCCTGGAAACATTGATTACGGAAAGAACAAAACTTATTTCCGTCGTTCACGCTTCTAATTCACTCGGCACGATCAATCCTATAAAAAAGATCACTGATATTGCTCATAAACACGGCATACCCGTTGTTGTCGATGGAGCGCAGGCAGCTCCTCATTTAAAGATCGACGTGCAGGAGCTTGGATGCGATTTCTATGCTGTATCAGGACATAAGATGTTCGGACCAACCGGGATAGGTTTTTTATACGGCAAGGAATACTTACTCGAGAATATGCCTCCGTACCAGTCCGGCGGGGAAATGATAAAGACCGTCGAATTCGATGAGACTGTGTTTAATGAACTCCCGTACAAATTCGAAGCAGGCACCCCTAATATAGCAGGTGCGATCGCTCTCGGTTCGGCTATAGATTTTATCAATGAAACCGGGCATTCTAACATCGCCGCGCACGAAAAAGAACTGCTGGATTACACTTCTGATAAGCTCCTTTCCACCAGATTTGTTAAATTAATCGGAACTGCTAAAGAAAAAGTAAGCGTAATTTCATTTTTAATCGATGGTGTACATCCTTATGATGCCGGTTCTATACTGGACAAAATGGGCATTGCAGTACGGACGGGATATCACTGCACTCAGCCGCTATTCGACACCTTCTTCAAGATCACAGGTACACTTAGAGCATCGTTCTCATTATACAATACAAAAGATGAAGCCGATAAGCTTGTCGAAGGAGTTAAAAAGGCAAAACAGATGTTAGGATAGTTATGGAGAGCATAGATAAAATTGAACAGCAGGTTGTAGAAGAATTCAGCGTATTCGATGATTGGATGGATAAATACGAATACATCATCGATATCGGCAAGAACCTTCCCCCGCTGGAGGAAGCATACAAAACCGACCTGAATAAAGTAACAGGCTGCCAGTCACAGGTGTGGTTATCGGCTGAGATGAAAGACGGTAACCTATATTACAAAGCCGACAGCGATGCGATTATTACAAAAGGATTAATCGCGCTTCTTATAAGAGTTTTATCGGGACATAAGCCTGATGAGATAGTAGATGCTAAACTCGGTTTCCTGGATGAGATCGGAATGAAAGAGCATCTGTCACCAACACGCTCAAACGGTCTTGTATCAATGATCGCTCACATGAAAAAATATGCCGAGAAAGCAAAACTTAACGAACCGCTCTCATTGAATTAAAAAAGCACGATGGAAGAGAACAAAAACGAACAAAACAAAGAAGAACAAAAAAAGGAAGAAGTTCAAAACGAAGAGAAGGTCATAGCGCAGTCTTCGACCGGTGAAGAAGAGGACCTTGCCAACATTATGACCGAAGACGGCAAGCACACTATGAAAGAGCTTTATGATGAA
>CALGOI010000441.1 GCA_937959065.1 uncultured Ignavibacteriota bacterium
TAACGAAAACATTCGAAGAAACTAGAAAGGAAGAGATAAATAAAATTAATAAATTAAAAGAAAAATCTGATGAAGGCGACAGAAACGCCAGACGGGAATTAAAGAGAAGGGAAATATTACAGATAACTATTGAAAAGAGACAGCCAAATAACGTTAGGGAAAATATTAACGCTGTTAGTTCCGATATACAAAAAGTATTCAACAGCGCCGAAGATAATATCATCAAAAAGGAAATTAACCCTATTCCACAGGATTACGAATTATCACAAAATTTTCCTAACCCGTTCAATCCAACCACAAAGATAAGATTCGCTCTACCTAAAGAAGGTAAAGTTCAGATAGTGATATTCGATATATTGGGCAGAGAAGTTGCTAAACTGGTTAACAATGAATTCAACGAAGCAGGAAGATACGTTAAGGAATTCGATGGCAGCAGATTAGCGAGCGGGATTTACTTCTATAGGATACTGGTCAACGAAGGTAAGGATTTTACACAGGTTAAGAAGATGGTGTTGGTGAAGTAAAAAGTTAAAAGTGAAAGGTCAAAAATCAAAAGACGCTTTACGGAGCGTCTTTTATTATATACCTTTCAGATTTTAGGATTATGTTATATTTTTGTAAAGACATAACCAGTAATCCTATATGAATCTCTTCAATAAAGCAGTTGTAGCAGTCTTACCTATTTTTCCAAAAAAGTTAGTAAAGGTATTTGCCAATAAGTACATCGCCGGAGATAAGCTCTCGGATGCTGTTAGTGCAGTCAAAACACTTGAAGAGCAGGGCTTTATGTCCACTGTCGATGTGCTAGGTGAGAGCGTTACAGAAAAAGAAACTGCTATCGCTTGTAAAGATGAAAATCTTCAGGTAATAGACGCAATTGTTGAGAATAAGCTCCCTGCTTATCTCTCGGTTAAGCTTACAATGCTGGGACTTGATATTGATTACGATTTCTGCTACGGATTATTCGAAGAGACTCTTGCATATGCCAATCAGAAGGGAATTTTTGTAAGGATAGATATGGAGGATTCTTCCGTAACGGAAAAGACCATAACAATATTCGAGAGAGCTAAACAAAAGTACGATAATGTAGGAATTGTAATCCAGGCATATCTCAGGAGAAGTGAGGATGATGTAAAGCGGCTTGTAAAGATCGGAGCAAGCTTCAGGATATGCAAAGGGATCTATATAGAACCTGAGGAAATAGCATTCAAAGGAAGGGATGAGATAAGGCAGAATTATTTGAAGCTGGTGAGAATAGCTCTGGAGAACGGTTCATACGTAGGTCTTGCCACACATGATGAGTTCCTGGTAGAAGGAGCAGAGAAGATAATAAAAGAACTCGGACTCGGAACAGATAAATACGAATTCCAGATGCTGCTGGGAGTAAGGGAATTCCTCCGCGACCAGCTGAGAGACAGCGGTCACAGGGTAAGGATATATGTACCCTTCGGGCAGAGATGGTATGAATACTCAATACGACGGTTTAAGGAAAATCCGAACATAGCCGGCCAGGTATTGAAGAGTATGTTTACGAGGAAGTAGGGAGTAATTATCACGAATGTTTAACCCCTCTGTCATTGTATTTGCTCGTTCCTCGCAAACAATGACTTCTCCCCTTTCAAAAAGGGGAGATAAGTTCAATTATAGATCATTACTTTCCATCAATAACGTCGAACCAGATGCGGGTTGTATTCGGATAAAGCTCCATCATAAACTCCTTCATAGCAATCGCGTACTGACGAATTTCCCATTGAGCAGTATTCTCATCCCGAAGTTCGATGAAATTCATAATAGCCTGGAAAGAAGCTGTCCAGTAAACTTCAGTGTATTGATTAAGAGGAAGGAGCATCCTTGCCTGCTCTTTAGCAACTCCGAGTTCAAGAAGCTTTTCGTAAGCTTTATTAACATAATCCATGCAATCATCATATACCTTATTGGCCGCATCCTGGTCATCTATAGCTCCCTCGGAGGCCTGCTTATTGTCTGCAGACTGCCTGCGCCATACTCCGGGCTTATAAAAATCCGTAACGGGGACATACCGTCCGCTGATCTCATTCCACGCGTGGTCTTTGGCAGCCGAGCTAGAGCTGGTTTCGATGCCCACGACATGCTTATACCACTGCCTCATAACGAATTCAGGTGCTTTTAGGTGGAATTGTACAATCATGTGACGAAAGGGAGACCAGTGCCTGTTTCGCGCCAAAAATTTAACCAGTTTTTCGTCTTTTTCGTCAAAAACTTCCTTTCTTTTACCGAATGAAACACGGGCTGAATTTACTACGGTAAGGTCAGAGCCCAGGTGGTCCACTACCTCGATAAAGCCCTTATCGAGGACTTTCTTTTGGAGAGTTTGGGTCATTTAAGTGATTGATTTTATATATTTTATAAGGTGTGTGCAAAATTGAACTAATATACAAAAAAATAAATAAAGTTATAATTTTAAAATAGATGTTAGAATGAATTTTGAGTTTTTTATTTTGTTTTAGTTATATATATTTGTTGTTTACTTCGAATTATTAAACGAACGATCATGGCAAAAGAAGGTGCTAGAATAAATATCAGACTGGTAAGTGTAGAAGGTCCACATAAGGGTAAATCCGTATATGTAACGACAAAGAACAGGAATAATACCAAGGAAAGATTAGAGATGAAGAAGTATTGCAAATGGACCAAAGGACACGTACTTCACAGAGAAGCGAAGTAAGCGTACATCCGTTTTTCCCTCCATACATAAAATCACTTAGCTGTGAAATTAGCCACTCTTTTATACGTAAAGAATTCCAGAGGCGAATACCTTTTAATGGAACGGGCAAAGGATCCCAATATGGGATTAGTATCTCCTCCAGGTGGTAAGTTACTGACCGATGAGGCGGAGTCCCCTTTCGGGTGCGCTGTGAGGGAATTCGAGGAGGAGTGCGGATTAAAGACAGATACTCAGGATTGGGAACTGACGGGAATAGTGACAGAAGATAATTACCCGGGAATCGGCAATATAATGATATTCCTTTTGAGCTATAAAAACCCGGTCGATGATCTGCCCAAAGATTCGATAGAAGGTAAATTCGTGTATATTCATCCCGATAATTTCAATGATCATAAAATACCGGAAACTGACAAACTTTTTATATGGAAATTTGTTTTAGATAATGAAAATAACATAAATAGACCATTTTCATTAAAAATTGACTGTAATAAAGAGCCCTTTGAGGGAATATTAGAATCTCCTTAAAACATTTTTCGCAGAAAAATACCAAGTATGACAACAACTACACCGGTTGAAAAGGCACTGCCCGATATGCAAAACAGGGCAGATACAAGAAACATCCCCATTGACAGAGTAGGCGTAACCAATCTGCGATATCCAATTGCCGTCAAGGATAGAGATAGAGATATTCAACATACAATTGCAACTATCGCAATGACAGTGGATCTACCGATGGAATTCAAGGGTACACATATGAGCAGGTTCGTCGAAATACTGGAATGCTCGACAAAGGAAGTTCACGTGAACAGAATATTCCCCATTCTCGAAAGCATGCAGGAAAGGTTAAATGCCAATACGGCACACCTGGAAATGAAATTCCCCTACTTCAAAGAAAAGAAAGCCCCGGCAACGGGAAAGTCTTCGTTGATGAGTTATAATGTAACTTTTCATGCGGTAAAAACAGACGGCACTGAGGATTTTATTTTGACTGTAGATGTACCGGTAACAACCCTATGTCCATGTTCAAGAGAGATCTCCAAATACGGAGCACATAACCAGAGGGGCGAAGTGAGAATTTCAGTAAGATCAAATAATACTGTCTGGATCGAGGATATAATCGAAGTAGCGGAAAGGTCAGCCAGCAGCGAATTATACTCATTATTGAAGAGAGAAGATGAAAAATTTGTCACAGAGAAAGCCTATGAAAATCCGGTATTTGTAGAAGACCTCGTCAGGAATATCGTATCAGAATTTAAGAAAAACGAGAAAATAGTGTGGTATAAGGTTGAGGCGGAGAATTTCGAGAGTATCCATAATCATAATGCTTACGCTATGATAGAATCCCACAATAACAGGGGTTAAGATTTAAACTTTTTAGGGTAAAAATTGTCTAATATAGAGGAACAAATACCCTAAAAAATCACTTTAAGTATATAAAGATTTTGTATTTGTAAAATTTTCTAAATTAAGTATATTATTTTAGTTAACGAAAAAGAGGATTAAAAATGTTCAACAAAAAGCTGCTATTATCACTGCTTGTTTTAGCATTTTCGGTTTCGCTGATTTCGACAACTGAAGCATACAGCCAGTCAAAGCCAAACATATCAGTATGGACAAACAAAAAGTCCTACAATCCGGGCGAAACAGGAGTACTCTACATAAAGTTTAAGACCGCCAGCGGAGTAAAGATCCCAAAGGTGCCAAACATTAATGTTACAATAAATTCAGGTGTAGAAGGGGCAGGAATGCAGGATTATTCCGGTAACGGTGCCGGTGAATATCTAGGGAATAACACAGTAAAATATAATTTTACCGTACCAAGCAACGCCAACGGCAGTGTTAAAATATCCGGCAAAGTAAAGTACGGATATTGTAATTCGAGCGATGGTGTTTGTAAGATTGGAAACTCAAATTTCTCAAGAAATATATCCGTAAAATAACGGAAAACGGAACAGCCTCTGCCTAAGCGGAGGTCAAAAGTTGATGAAAGATGCATATTATTTTATATCAGATGCACATCTTGGATTAGATGACAGACAAAAGGAGAGGTTTAAGGAAGAGCTGATAGTTAAATTCCTGGATGAAATCGAAAAAGATGCCAGGGAATTATACATAGTAGGTGATCTGTTCGACTTTTGGTTTGAATATAAGTATGTAGTACCAAAAGGATTTTACAGGTTATTTACAAAATTAGCCGACATAATAGAGAGCGGCACAAAAGTATATTACCTCGCCGATAACCATGACTTCTGGCGTGGGAATTATTTTAAAGACGAATTAGCGATAGATATTCTGGATAAGCCGTTTGAGATGGTAATGGAGGGGAAAAGATTCTTCATCCATCACGGTGACGGTCTGGCATATAATGACACGGGCTATAAAATATTGCGGATCATATTGCGCAATAAAGCATGCCAGAGACTTTACTCGATGATCCATCCCACTATAGGAATATGGTTAGCAAAAGGGAGCTCCTCAAAATCCCGGAATTACACAAGTAAAAAGGATTATTCTCAAAAAGACGGCTTACGAGATTTTGCTCTTTCCAAGACCAGGGAAGGGTATGACTACGTGATAATGGGTCACAGGCACAGGCCTGAGATGCTTAAGGAAGGAAGCGGGTATTATATTAATCTCGGTGACTGGATGGGAAATTATACGTATGGAGTTTACAGAGGGGGAAATTTTGAGTTAAAGAGATTTTATGACATTAAGCAACATAAATTCACTAACGACGTAATTAAATCAGATTGGCAAAGAGAAAGCGAAATAAAAGAGAAGAGCTCGACCGGTATTTATCAGACAGAGACTACAGAAAAAAGAAGGTAAAGAAAGCAACTACCGAGCGATACTCGGTCAGAGTTGTTTTGTTTACAATTATTATCGTTTTTTTTGTATTAGGAGCATATTTATTATATTTATCACAAACATTGCCTTCCTTATCGGAGCTTGAAAATCCGGAACTGCAGGAAGCCACCAAGATATACTCCGATGACGGAGTTCTGATCGACCGATTTTATTTACAGAACAGGACATTAGTATCAATAGACAGCTTACCTCAGCATCTGATAGACGCTCTTGTAGATACTGAGGACAGGAAATTCTATGACCACTGGGGGGTAGATGTTCAGAGGATATTCCAGGCATTTATAAAGAACATAATAAGCTTCGACCTCAGTAAGGAAGGTGCATCGACCATTACTCAGCAACTGGCACGTAATCTATATGTAGGAACAGAAACTACTCTCAACAGGAAGCTGAGAGAAGCGATGACTGCTATACAGATGGAGCGTACTTACACCAAGAAAGAGATATTGGCATATTATTTTAACACGGTGTATTTCGGCAAAGGCGCGCACGGTATCGAGGCAGCAGCGAGGACTTATTTTAATAAGAGCGCTAAAGACCTTAACCTTAATGAGAGCGCTATACTGGTAGGACAGTTAAAATCCCCTACTAATTACGACCCAATAGATAACCCTGAGAGAAGTTTAAAGAGGAGGAACCTGGTTTTAAATTCAATGTGGGAGGAAGGATTTATTTCACAGGAAGAATTTGACCTGGCAAAAAATGATCCAATAAAAGTAACATATACAAAACAGGAAGCAGTAAGTGAATCATCCGCACCACAATTTTCAGAATACATACGACAGCTTCTTCAAAAGAAAGCTGAAGTATACGGTTACGATCTGTATAGAGACGGATTAAAAGTCTACACCACTCTTGATACAAGATTCCAGAAAGACGGACAAAGAGCAATAACTGAGCATTTAAGGGCTTTTCAGAATTCATTTAACAAGTACTGGAGCTGGAAGAATAACCAGAATATTCTTAAGAGCGCAATAGATAGAAATATCAAGTATAGCGAAGAGTATAAAGCATGTACAACCGAAAAGCAGCGAAGTGAAGTTTACGAAAGGATGAAAGAGCGTGAGTCATTTATTGACTCAGTTAAAGAGCTCACATTGACCGTTCAGGTAGCATTTTGCGTAATAGACCCGAGGACAGGCGAAATAAAGGCTATGATCGGTTCGAATCCGGATAAAAGGTTCAAATACGGATTGAACAGGGTAACACAAATGAAGCGACAGCCCGGTTCCTCATTCAAACCTTTCGTATATGCAGTAGCATTGAATAATGGTTACAGCCCGGGGTATATGATTTCAAATGATCCTTTGAGAGTGAACATGGGTGGTACGATATGGTCACCAAAAGGAGGCGGTACTGGCGGGATGGTCTCGATGCGGCTTGGATTAACTAAATCAATTAACGTTGTAGCTGCACGTACAGCAATGGATATAGCACCGATTGACCAAGTAATTACCCTTGCACATGATATGGGTATAAAGTCCGATCTGCCGAATTTCCTCTCTCTTTCATTGGGAGCAGGTGAAGTAACACCACTTGAAATGACAAACGCATTTGCAACGTTTGCAAACGATGGGATTTGGGTTGAACCTATAGCTATCAAGAGAATCGAAGACAGGAACGGCAATCTCATCGAGGAATTTCTCCCTGAAACAAGAGAAGTAATGAGTGAAGGTGTTGCATATATGATGAGCGATATGATGGAAGACGTAATAAATGAAGGTACTGCAACAAGGATTCGGGATTATTTTCACAGGCCTGCGGCAGGTAAGACGGGAACATCACAGAATAACACTGACGCATGGTTCGTTGGATATACCCCTCAGTATGTATGCGGAGTATGGGTAGGATTTGATGACGCGAGGATAAAGATGGGATCATTTGGGCAGGGTGGTGTGGCTGCAGCTCCTATCTGGGGACGATTTATGAAATACCTATATAATGATTTTGATTTCCCCGTTGCATATTTCCTTATGCCCGATGACGTGGAAGAAGCAGGAATTTGTACAATAACGGGATTAACCAGCAACGGTTCATGTCCGGCAATAACAGAGCTGGTGCTTAAAAAGTATCTGCCTAAAAAATGTAACATAAGCCATGCGCCGATCATGATAGAAGAAACGGCCACGGCACCGGGCGGTGATACTCCACCGACAGAGCGTTAAAACATCCAATAAAATAATTAATTAAAGAAAGGATAACTATTTCCAAATGGAAAAAACTCTTTGCATTATTAAACCAGACGCAGTAAAGAAAAAAGTACAGGGTTCTATCATTCAGATGATTTTAGATAACGGATTCGATATCACAGACATGCAGCAAATGAATCTTACAAAAGAGCAAGCGCAGAAGTTTTATGAAGTACATAAAGAAAGGCCTTTTTATGGTGAATTAGTAGATTTTATGACATCGGGTCCATGCATACCTATTGCATTGGCTAAAGATAACGCAGTTGCAGATTGGAGAAAGCTAATAGGGGCAACAGACCCTGCTGAAGCAGAAGAAGGAACTATCAGGAAGTTATTTGCTGATTCCAAATCCGAAAACGCGGTACACGGTTCAGACTCGGTAGAAAATGGTGAGATAGAAACTAAATTCTTCTTTTCTTAAGATAATTCCAAATAATAAAAAAAAAGAGCTGTCCTGGACCAGACAGCTTTTTTATTGTCGAATTTAAACTTCTTATTGCGGAGGCTGCGGGAATGTGATCGAACTCACTGTAGTTTCAATGGCAGGTCTGTACTTTTCAAAGCTTTCTTTTCTTACTTTTGCCGCGATTTTCAGATTCTTTATGCCCCCCAGTACATAGAAGTTATACTCGATATTTCCGCCAAGTTCTTTAGGGTCCGAGCTGTAAGTTATAATGCTTGAATCCTGCATTGGAAAATTATTTATGTATAAATCTTTATTGAATGGTTTATTTTCTTTGTCGATTTCAATAAATAAATTCATTGTGACTTCTTTCACAGTGGTATCCGTAAGAATTAATCCGGCAAAGTCTTCCATATTGGTATTAATAGACTTAGGATCGATAATTTTCCAGCCGTTCGGAACATTCATATTAATTCCAATATCCTGGCCATTGTAATTGGTCATAAGCGAATCCGGATACCTGTTGCCAGATGCTCCTGTTGTATCTCTATTAGAAGTAGTGTCACCTGCGATCCCGGTTGTGTCTCTGACACCGGATGTATCATTAGTACTATCATTGTTTTCAACAAAAGGTCTTTTAATAGTAGGAGTATTATATCTTCTTATCGTTGGAATCTTCTTTGGGATAATTCCGTCTTCCTCGGTTGCTTCCTCTTCCGGTGGAGCGTTAGGGTCTTCAACATTTTGGAGATTGATCTTAGGATCTGGAAGATCTTGCAGAACGATTAATCTTCTTTGTTCATTTTCTTCAATAATCTTGTCTTTAGAAGCCCAGGCAAAAAAGGAGAACACAGCAATCAGGTATATTATTACCCCGGAAATTAATCCGATTTGGAAATTCTGCGCGTAAACTCTTCGGTAAACATTAAACGGGCTTTTCTTGCCAATTCTATCTCTTAGGAGATCCTCTTCAGACGGAGGTTCAATTTCCGCTCGTAAAGGCTCTGGCTGCTTTACAATATTCTCAACTTCGGGATTTGGAATTAATAATCCTGATTTGGAAGAGTCTTTTGAGGAGTCTTCAGATTTATCTTGAGTCTCTTTATCCTGAGTTACATGATTTTTTTTCTCCGGGTTAATAGAAATCTCTATCTCAATTTCCTGATCATCATTTATATTCTGGATTAAACCTTCGAGATTCTTAGGTATGATATTTTTCCCGCCAACAGAAGAGTTCAAGGACACTCCCTTGTCGGTTTTTATCTTTATCTTAAGGGTATTTTCATCTACAAGGCTTACCTGGTAATTGCTGTCAGTGGTATTATCCTTTTGGGATTTATCCTTCTTTTCCGGTTTCGATTCCTTTTTAGATGGCGTCTTATTTTCATCTTTCAGAGAACCAGAATCATCCTTTGATATATCTTTTGTATCGTCTTTTTTATCATCATCGGCAGATTCCTCAATCTTCTTATTGGATTCTTTAGACTTTAAAGATTTAGGTTTTATGGAATTGGAATCTTCCGTTTTACCGGATTCTTCTATAGGATTATCTTTCTTGATATCTTTATCCTTTTTGTCCTTCGGTATATTATTTTTATCTTTATCGGGCATAAAATATTAATCTTTTTGAAATATCACTCTCTCTTATTTATATATCTTTTGCTATATATTGTTCCTGAGAAAAGAACAAATAACTAAATGTAATACAGTGCTTTATAACAAATTTTACCATAAAGTAACCAATTCATAGAACCATAAAGATGCGATTTTTATTAATTAATTTAAATGTAGAAAGAATCAACCTAAAATCGACATACTGCACAATAATCTGAACAACAATAATAATATGAAAGTTTTATTGTCATTAAATCCTTTTGTATCTAAAAGAAAGCCGTGACCTGTGCTGTGCCGGTATGGATAGCTTTGCTATTCTTGCCTTCAATACGTCCATTATAATTAATAGATGCCTGTATATTCTTTGTAACTGAATAATCGAAAATTGCTCTCCAGAAATAACTTTTCCCTTGGACTCGGCCGTTTGTTAATTCATAAGGAATTGATACGTTGCTGTTGCTTAATAAGACCTCATCCCGTTCGATTTCGAGCCGTACTCTTCCGGAATTGACAAATGAGTATACGAATCTGAGAATCTGCTGGTTAATGTCGGCATCTGTCGGCACAGTCGGGAAGAAATCCTTAGCCTTGGCAAATCCGAATGTAAACCCGCTCTCGATCTCTTTTACCGGCGTATATGAAAAATCCACGGTTGTAACGTCATTTTTTACGTTACGGTTTCGAATAGATGTAACAGGGATGATGTTTCTGTCCACGATATTCGAATAATCCAGCTGTGTACCGATATCTTCTGTCAGAGCGAGCTTCAAACGAGCTGATTTTTCAATACGAAGAGAGTTTTCATTACCCACGCTTAGCTGGTTAGCACCCCTCTGCTGGAGAAAACGCAGTCTGACAGAATAATCAGGATTATTCTCAAATACATTAATATCCTGCTGGAATAACTGCAATCCCTGTAAAGTATTTGAATCATTAAGGAAAGTATTAAGATGGAGGAAATATATGTTGTCCGTATTGGGATCTTTACTTTTCTCATCCACCCGAACAAATGACACAAAGCTCAGGTTATTAAAAACATCCCCAAATATTGTACCCTCTTTAACATTAAAGAACTTAGAAGGCTTTATGTTTACGCGGGCTGAAGTATTGAGTGCGACTGTCGGGAAAAAATCATCGAGCGGGATATTCAGCCTAACGTAATCCCCGTCGTAATTCGTCAGCTCGAACTCGTTTTCATCCTGAAGACCATTATTGTTTAGATCACCGACATATTTATAATTACCCTGCCCAATGCCCACGAATACAAATAACCGCTCTGTTTTGGCGGTTCTTTCGCTTGCAACTTTATAAAACAGGTCTGTGCGGAAACCGCCGTCGAACGGATCGACCCTGACCTGTGAATTTACCAGCACAGATTGATTGTTAGTATTACCCAGCTGGATCGCTTCCAGGGAATACTCCTTATCCTGAATTGCAACATCTGCGCCTATCGACAGCCATCTTAGTCCTTTATAAACCAATCCCACCCGCTGAGTGTATGTGTTGGAAAGATCAATGAAGTTACCCTGATAATCCTCCTCGTCTTTCCTGTAGGAATACTCGGCAAATACATCGAAATTAAATATGTTATTTATGGAAACCCGCGGAGTGATTATCTTATCTGCGAAACTTGTCGACTGCAGACTGTCAAAGTTTCCGTTGTTAACCCTATCCTCCTTATCCTCGCCAAAGTACGTTAACTTGACTTCCAGAAAAGGATTTGAAAACGGTTCAGTAGTACTGAAATATTTCTTGTACCCCAGCTCCGCTTCATGCTTGATCCAAGTACCATCCAGCGATTGTGGGGTATAACTGCTATTCAGTACTTCCATCTTATAGCTGGCACTTGGAAGTCCCAATGAATCTCCCAGGAAAGCCACCCTTCCTGTATTCCGCACAGAATTAAACTCGTCTCCCCTCTGAAGCTGTCCGAAATTGTAATCAAGATTAAAGAACCGTGACGGGGCAAAAGTGAGATTTCCCTCACGGAGATTCTCGGTAAGCTTGTTAGAATCCAGGACGTTATAATCCCTGTCAAACTCGACCGGATTAATCCGGTCGAGGGAGTTGAATTCTTTGTTTATGATACGGTTTCCGAAGCTAATGTTAAAGAAGTTCATTTCAGTACCCAGAAAACGGAAATTATTCTTAGTAAACCCTATGGTTCCGTTAAATGCTATACCGCCTACCTTACTGGATGGGTCCTGTGAGTAAAGATTCCCATCGAGGTATGAGTATGCCGTTTCGAGATTGACCTGCAGCTACTTATCTTTACCCGGTGCGTAGTTAAGCATAACATTACCCACCTGGTAGGCTGTTGGTATGGGAATAAACACGATAGTATCGTAATTACCAGCGTTAACACCGGCGAAATCATATTCAAAGGTAGACCGTTTAATATAATTACCGTTGCCCTGTCCGACAAAAGAGAAGGATACCTGGTAAATTGAACTGTCTGTACCCGGTGCAAACCTGTAGAACGAAATTGTATCATTACCTGATATAACAGAATCTTCCACAAGAATGTAAAACCCGTTACCGACTCCGGTTGCGGTATCCACACCTACATTAGTGACGCCTGATTTAGTTGCATCGAATTTATTGCTTCCTGCATTCTGGAGTATCTGTTTATCCTGATCGGTCAATTCGAAATCAATGGTGCTTTCCTTGCTGTCAAATTCACTCACATAAGAAACACCAAGTGAAAGATCCTTTGATATCATCTTTGTATTACCCTTACCGGAGAGTAATGTACGGGAATACCTGCGGTCGGAGTATTCAAAATCTATAACGATACGTGATTGTGAATTTATCACATGCCTGTTAGTAAATGTAACCTCACCAATCCTGTAATCAATAACATAATCAGCATTATCACCCCGTGTCAGTAACCTGCCGTCCAGGTATACCTCTTCGCTGCCGGACAGAATCACGATATTTACCTCATTATCCAGACCGATAAGCCTGTACGGCCCCTGTACCCCATCGATTCCATTGAATGAATTGGTATTGAATTTACCCCGGGATACCGCTCCGGCGAAGAACAAATCACCAAATCCGAAATCTCCATATCCTTTTGCACCCTGTATCTTCCGGTTAAAGTTAATGAACTCACTGTTCTGCAGATTAATATCTATATCACCTATGGTCGAGGTAACGTTGTTACTTTTCAACTCGATGAATACCTTATCCAGCTCCTGAAGCTTTTGTGTGTTCCCTTCTGGTTGTATAGGTGTATCTTCATCTGTGAGCGCTGCTGTTATCTCGATGTCGGATGAGAGCTTGCCGTTCATTTGCAGTCGGAATCCGCTATTTAGTGTAAGGTCTCTATTTGAGCCAAATGTAAAGCCGCGGAAGAGGCTCCCCGATTTTTCCAGGTCAGTTCCTTCGAAGAGATTATCAATTATGTCAGTTTTTTGTGTAGCTATCTGAACAGTATCGCCGGTGATTGTATCGGTCTCGACCGTGAGCTCGAAGTTAGAATACTCATCCTTAAAAGTGTAAGGAAAGACATCGTATTCGACTTTTATAGTATACTGAAGTGTAGTATCCAGATCATACTTAGTGAATAAACCCGGTGAAAGCGATATAATACCATTCCTATAGTCAATTTTATAATCACTGACGGGGCTGAGTTCATTGGTCGAGTCCAGAAATATCTTTTCCGAAAATTGAATTATGAAATTAGTACCAATGGAAATTGATGTATCTTTATTACCTATTGAGGTGGAATAGATAAAATTATTGGGGTCATTCTGCGCTAAGACAGAAGAAGTAAGAGAAGAAAGGAAAAGTATGATATTTAAAATTCTTGTCAACAGAACCTGTTAATTCGATTTATTTCACTTCATAAATCGTAGAATATTCATCAAATATATAATTTATTTAGTAATTATTAAATTAAACAATTAATAAAATTCAGATAACCCCTCACCAAAGTGTTCATCCGGCTCGGAGGATCTGGCTGAATTAGTTATAGTAATAATGGCTTTAACAGGTTTCAGGTCACTGTCTTCGTAATCTATCTCGATCGGAAGTCCCTCGACAAGGGCAACGCTCTTTCCCGGTGTTGAGGTGAACTTAGAATAATGAAAACGTAAGTCACCAAAAAAGGATTTCTTGATCTTTCCCAGTTCTGGTGAATAACCATCGGACACGGAATAAGAAGACAGCACTGTCACACAGATACCGACTTCATCTTCAGAATTTATCTTCAAACCGAAGCATCTCTTTTTGAAAAGGAAGAATATCAGCAG
>CALGOI010000442.1 GCA_937959065.1 uncultured Ignavibacteriota bacterium
CCCGCCAGGGCGGGTGGCGCGCGTCGTCGGACCGGTCCGCCCGCGCGACCCTGAGCGGGCCGGGGCGCCGGTGGTGGAGCCGAGGGGAGTCGAACCCCTGACCTCTTGAATGCCATTCAAGCGCTCTACCAACTGAGCTATATCCCCAAACACACACTTTTGGTAAAGTGGATTTTAAATTACTCATAATTGGAGGCAAATTCAAAAGAAAAAGAAATTCCCGAATTTCAATAAAAAAAGCCGGAATAAAACGCTCCGGCTTTAAAATGTATAAATTAATGATAAAATTATTCAGGAATCTGAATAAGTTCCTTATGATCAGTTAGCCATTGCTCGAACGTCTTTAGTTCAGGATTTAATTTCCTGGTTTCATCAAGATTTCTGTGTGCTCTGTATTTTTCTTCGAAATCACGTTTGAACTGAAACATGTTTCCCATTTCGTCTGCACCCGGAAAATCAAAACTGCGGTACACATCGGCCGATACTTCATTATACTTTACCTCAACTCCGAAAATTTTACTGAACACATCTGCCATATCCTGTCCTGAAAGGTGTTCACCTGCGACACCGACTGTCTTCCCGATGTAAGACGGGTCTTTAAAAATTCCATAAACAGCTTTGCCAATATCCTCAGCCCACATTCCCGGCATTTTTTTATCCCCCAGGGGAAATGTTATTCCAAGAGCACCGTCCGGTCCTCTTTGAGGTCCCAGGCCGAAGTAAATGTAGTTATCCCAATAGAATGATGTTAAAAGGTAAGTAGTCGGTACACCGAGATCTTTAAAGTATTGATCCGCCTCAGCTTTTCCATCGAAGTGCGGTACTTTGTATTTTTCCATTAGCGTAGGCATCTGGTCACTCTCTAGCGGAACATAATCACGAACGTCTTCAAATGTTGACCATACCACGTGCTTAAGGTCATTTGCTTTCGCGGCTTCCGCCATGTTTTTCGCTTCCTGTTTCTCTTTTTCAGCAGAAAGATGATCCCAGAAAAATGTAACACAGAATGCGCCGTAAGCACCTTCGAAAGCTTTTTTTAAGCTTTCCACATCGTCAACATCCGCCTTAACTACTTCTGCTCCCATTTCGGCTAATGCCTTAGCTTTATCGGAATCGGGATTTCGGGTAAGAGCGCGTACAGAGAATTCGCTGTCAGGGTCATTCAAAATTGCCCTGGCAAGACCTCCGCCCTGAGCTCCGGTTGCACCGGCTATGGCAATGATCTTTTTGTCAGACATAATATGTGGTTTTAATTTTGGTAAGATGAAAATAGAACTAAAAACAACCTGGGAAAAGTTCCGGGAGATTATTCATTTTCTTTGACTTTAACATCCTTCAAAAATTCACCTAAATTCTCCTCACTGTATGTACCATATGCATCTACAATTATACCTTTTTTCCCATCAGTTGTCTCAAGCAGATATAATACCGACATATCATCAGGATTTGACTCACCTTCGAAACGGTAATGTTTAACAATAGTTAGCTGGTCTGCTTTGTAGTTATTGTCTTCCAGCATGGCTAAACCATTCTCGAGTTTAAATTCTTCTTTGTAGCCCTTATCTGAAGCATCTTTCATAGCCATAGAGAGTGTCGTTTCTTCGCCGTTCATAAAATTAATATTTTAGAATTATTTATGAGTTTAAACTTTATAATATATAAGATAACTTAATTTCTCAATGTCGAAAGACATAGACCTACATTAAAATCACTCAACTATGCTAAAGAGCAAAGCCCTTGACATAATCAGCTCTTTTTCTTCTGATGAAGTAAAGGAATTTCGTGAATTCCTTTCGTCACCATATTATAATACCAATAAGACTTTATTGAAATTTTATGAATTGATTGTAAAATTCCATCCTAAATTTGAAAACAACAATTTAACTAAAGAATATCTATTCAGCAAATTATATGAAGGACAAAAGTACAAGGATGAAGTGATAAGGAACTTACTGTCCAGACTGTTATCACAGGGAGAAAATTATCTGAGAGTAAAGGGCTTTGAAGGCGATACTTATGGTAAAGACATATATCTGATTGAGGAACTTAATAAGAGGAAAATAGGCAGT
This sequence comes from uncultured Ignavibacteriota bacterium, assembly GCA_937959065.1. GTDB lineage: Bacteria > Bacteroidota > Ignavibacteria > Tepidaquicellales > Tepidaquicellaceae > JAEYVS01. Next base: position 2,070 of record CALGOI010000442.1, read on the forward strand.
TTATTTGATAAAAATGTATTGAAAATGGAAAAGTTGCTGGAAAAACAGGACATCGACGGAAACAGTTACTTTTTTAAATTCAGACTTGAAACCGAAAAATTTAATTACAATTTGACTAACAGGAGAATATCAAGTCCTTTGGAAATCGATGAGGATATGATGATATTAAAGAAGAGGGGAGAGCATATAATTAACTTCTTTATAATGGCTCATCTTAAACAGACGGATTTTCTCAATAAATTTTCTAGTTTATATAATTATGACATTGATGAATATTTAACCATAGATTTTAATAAGAAGACAGACCTTATTAATGTTCTTATTCACCTTATGCAAAGAAATGATGAGTACTCTAATGTATATGAGATATATTATTACCTTATAAAGGCATTCCAGGATCTAAATGAAACATCTTTTTATTTCAAGTTTAAAGAGGCATTACTCAAAAAAGCTGATATATTCAGCACAGATGAAAAGCATTACTTATTTGGGAAGTTGATTGATTACGCCATAATCAAGAATCGTGCATCTAAGGACAATTCATTCGCTGAAGAGCATTTTAATATTTACGTTTTGTACCTTGAAAGGGAATATTATAAACATAGTAAAAGTGATTATCTTCCTCTGGATTTATTCAGGAATATTTTAATACAAAGCCTGCGCAGGAGGGATTTTGAGTGGACGGAAGAGTTTATTAAAAAATATATTGTAAAACTCAAAAAGGATTACCAGGAGAATATGTATAATTATTCTGTAGCATTCCTTGAATATCAAAAGGGTAATTTTGTAAAGGCACTTGAAGCAATTAATAAAGTTGTTTACAACTTCTTTACTTTCAAATACGATGTTAGAAACCTTAATCTAATGATTTGTTATGAACTCGAACAGTGGGAATCTGTCAGATCTATCCTGGAGTCATACAAAAGATTTTTAATTAACAATAAAATGGTTGGAAGGGATAGAAAGGAGTTTTACGGTAATTTCCTAAAATATGTAGGAAAGATTACTAAACTTAGAAGCAGCCCCGGTAAAGTCGATAAATTGGACAAGGATTTCCTCCGAAAAGAAGTAATATCCACAAATAATTTCTCATACAAAGACTGGGTACTTGAAAAAATAGACCAGTTGTAACTATCCTCTAAGTATAGAGTATTGCTTTGTCATTTCGTCTTCGGTTGCGGAAACGTAAGGGCATGCTGCGGTATGTCCGGGCTCTTTTTCCTCAAGCTCCGGAATGAAATTCGCGCATTCAGGTTTTGCAATAGGGCACCTGGTACGGAATACACATCCACTGGGTTTATTGAGAGGTGAAGGAACATCGCCTTTAAGAATAATTCGCTTCTTGTCTCTGAATTTCGGGTTTGGTAATGGAACAGCTGAAAGCAGTGCACGGCTGTATGGATGCACGGGGTTATGATAAACTCTCTTACCCGGTCCTACTTCTACTATTTTCCCAAGGTACATAACGGAAATTCGTGAACTGATATGCTCCACTACTGAAAGGTCGTGAGCTATGAACATCAAGCTAAGATGAAACTCTTCCTGGAGGTCCATAAGCAGGTTGATCACCTGCGCCTGCATGGAAACGTCTAGAGCGGAAACAGGCTCGTCGGCGATAATAAGCTTTGGATTAGTCGCCAAAGCCCTGGCAACACCGATACGCTGTCTTTGACCGCCGGAGAATTCGTGCGGGTAACGTTTTGCCTGCTCAGCCTGAAGTCCCACTTTTTCAAGAAGCCATGCTACTCTCTCTTTTCTCTCAGCTTTCGACATTGAAGTATGATAAATGAGCGGTTCTTCAATGATCTGTCCGACTGTAAGACGTGCATTAAGCGATGAGTAAGGATCCTGGAAAATCATCTGGACTTCACCCCGGTACTTTCTCATTTCCTTTGGCTTAAGGTCGAGAATATTGACTTCACCATCTTTTGTCCTCAGCCATATTTCTCCTTCTGTGTAAACGTCCGGTGAACCGAAATGGAGAATATTAATGACTGCTTTTCCAAGCGTGGATTTCCCGCAGCCGGACTCTCCTACAAGCCCCATTGTTTCGCCTTTTTTTACTTCGAGTGAAACATTTTCAACTGCTTTAACTTCAGCAACTTTCCTTGAAAAGATACCGCCTGTAATAGGGAAGTCTACGGTAAGATTCTTTATTTCCAGAATATTTTCAGGCTTCATATTTATTGAACTTTTTCTGTTTCTTTGTTTTTTGTTGCTTCTTTTTCATACAGATGGCATCTAACAAAATGGCCGGGCTCAAGCTCCAGAAGTTCCGGCTCCACGTCACAGTACCATGGCTCCTTTATTTCGGGGCATCTTGTGCAGAATTTACATCCTTTGGGGAGCTCCAGTATGTGGGGGATCAATCCCGGGATTGCATTCAGACGCTCACCCGCTTTTTCAGTCGGATTTGGAAGCGAATTCAGCAGACCTTTTGTGTAAGGATGCATTGGATTGTTGAAAATCGTCTCAACATCGCCTACCTCCTGTATCTTACCGCCATACATAACAATCACCCTGTCCCATGTCT